>JBEKCP010000270.1:0-7963 GCA_050014815.1 Thermoguttaceae bacterium
CAAACGCGGGTAACAGCCGGTAGGTCCCGCTTGCCGAGCGGGACTTGTAGACCGTCGGGTCCGGCCCGGCAGGCCGGACCTACCACGTGTTACCTGCCGAAAGCCGATTCTGAACCATGCCCAAAAAGGGGTTTAGGGATTTGCAGGGACGGCATCGACAGATTTCGCAGATTGGCGGGGAATCCGTGTAATCGGTGAAATCTGTGGATCGTTCTCCCTCCGCCTTCGTCCTCCGCCGGTGGATTGTAGCGGGTCGCGGGGTGGGAAGGCCACGGCAAGAATCGAGCCAGTAGGGGCCACGGATGAAGACAGATCCCCCGCCTTCCGCCTTCCCCCTTACGCCGACCAAACTCCCCTCTCCCGCCGGGAGAGGGGCCGGGGGTGAGGGGGCGCCGCGCGGGGTGAAACCCTACTATTTCCCTCAAGTCGAAAAAAGCTGCAAGCGCGATTGACCGACCGCTCCCTCCGGCCGTGCTGAGAGGAGCGAAGAAGATCGCCGATCAGCACCAGGTGATTTCGAGTTGCGAAGAAGGGCGATGGTGCGGTCGCGGCCTGAAATTGCCCCGCGTCCTCGGCGACGGCAAGGCCGCCAGGCCCCGGCGATGGTCGAGTGTGGGCGCGCGCGCCGGCGTCCGCGTGGCCCCGCGCCCCTTCCCCTCGCATGGCCGAGCAAGTAGACTGATCGTTGCCGGGTGTTCGCCGGGATCGCTCCTCGCCGGGCCAAACCGGGCCGGGGGCAACCGCTTTTCCTGTCTTTCGGCGGTCGCGCCCGCCGGGGCTGGGGCAAAGGTAGGCTCTATGGCTGCCAAATGGTTCTATCAGGCCAACGGGCAGGAGGTGGGGCCGGTCGCGTCGGGAGAACTGCGGCGACTCGCCGATACAGGCACCATCACGCCGCACACCCTGGTCTGCGCAGAAACCGCCGGGGGCACGGCCGATGGTCGGTGGGCTCGGGCCGCGATGGTTGAGGGGATGGTTTTTCAACGGAACGACCAAACGTCGCTCTGGGATTTGGATGAGATCATGCGCGAGGCCAAGGCACCGCGTAAATGCCACCCGAAGGTACTGACCTGCGCCGAGCGGATTGTGAGCGGGTTGTCGCCGGCTGAGCGACGCAAGGTGCTCGTATTTGCCATGATCGACCGGCTTTTGGAATGGGCGGACACGGAGAGCGAGGCCGCCAGCCAACGGCTGAAGGCTCGCCATGCTGATTTTTTCGACGCGGCTAAGAGGATTGCCGACTACACGGAAGCCATCCGGCTCAACCCGGGGGATGCAGAGGCATACCACAACCGCGGCGGTGCGTACAACGACATGGGCGACTACGACAAGGCCATCGCCGACCTCACCGAGGCCATCCGACTCGACCCAAGGGACGCCCGGGTGTATCACGACCGGGGCTGGGCCAATAAGGCGAACGGCGACCCCGACAGGGCCATCGCCGACTTCGCCGAGGCCATCCGGCTCGATCCGAAAATGTTCAATGCGTACTCCGGTCGCGGCCTCGCCTACGAGCGTAAGGGCGATCGCGACAAGGCCGCGGCAGACTTCGCCCAAGCCGACGTACTCGCGCACGAGTCACATAGCACGAGGCGGGATTGCCCGGCTCAGCCTCGTGAGACGCAGCGGGATATGCTGTTCTGATCGGGATGGCCGGCTTCACCGGGCAATCAGTCCAGTCGCGTAGGCGCGCGAGGCCAGAAATCAGATACAATAGACCGGCGCGGATAGGGTAGCTCCCGAGAACCGGAAACCTGACCGGCTGCCACGCTGCTCTCTTTCAGGCGTCACTTTTCGGGTGGTGACATCATGGCGAACAAAGAAACGCCGATCGTGGGTCATTCGGACCCGTCAAAGGTCTCTCGTGCGGCTGCGCGGCTTGGCCTTCTTCTTGCGAAGATCCGTGACGAGCTTCGCCAATTCCTGGAGGCTTTTCAATGCGCTATCTCGGGGAAAGGCAACGTAAACTGGCGCGGGCTCTGCTTGGAACTCCCCGATCCGGGAAACGGAGGGACCATCAGTTTCGCGGAAGAACCCCCCGACGTTACCTTGTCAAACTTCGCCATTTACAGGTTCAACATCCCGGTTTCCGAGACCGACATCGACACTGCCGCGCGCTACCTTCAGGACTATGCGTGTGGACCTGACGCCCAGCGATTGCATGACGAGTTTCGACTCCTACAACATGCTTTCTGTTCGCTAGGGGATTGTGTTCAGCTTCCGGATGGTGTGGTGGCAGACCGACAATTCTATGCGCGGGGCTGCGCTGCCGCACTGTGGGAGCACGTGAACGAACTAATCGGCACGGTTGACGCAATGTTTCCCGCAGGCGGCCGGAGGACGCCGGTCGTTTTCATTTCCTCGACCAGCGAGGACATGGAGAATCACCGCAGTAGTGCCAAGGATGCGGCGCTCCGCGCGGGCTTCCTGCCGCGGATGATGGAGTATTTCCCGGCCAGCGGAGAGCACCCACCTCTAAGGGCGTGCCTGGCCAAGATTTCCGGCTCCGAGAGCGAGGGCCCTGCCGACGTGCTGGTGGTCATCGTGGCACACCGGTACGGCTGGGTGCCGCAGGAGCAGCGCGACTCAGAACGAAAGAGCATTACCTGGCTGGAGTGCGAGAAGGCGAAGGATGACGGCAAGGAAATCCTCGCGTTCCTCGTGAACGAGAAACACGTTTGGCCTGATGGTCTACGGGAAGAGAATCGGATAGCCCAAGCGGTCAAGGAAGGCAGAGCGAGCCCGGAACTGATGACGGAAGTCCGGGACAATGTGGAACGCCTGGGCCACTTTAAGACCTGGCTTGGCTCCCTGGGCACCTGGAAGACATTCACTACGCCCGAATCGCTGACGACCGAAGTCCTCGACGCATTGCATGGGTGGAGGCAGCGGCACGCCGAGCCGATCCCGAATTGGTGAACCTCGACCGTGGAAAAGATCGGGCATCGCGACGGTTTTTACAGGGACTGATCCATGGCTGCACAAACCATCTTGTTGGAAGGCAAGCCATACGTGGTCTTGCCACGCGACGAATACGACCGGCTGACCACGTTGGCTAAGGCGGGAGAACTTCCGCCGCTCCCCCAGCCGGACGCCCAAGGCAATTATCCGGCCGTGGAATACGCCCGCGCCAGCCTCGCCCGGAAGATCATCCGCGACCGCGTAGCGGCGGGATTGAGCCAACGCGATTTGGCGTTGCGGGCCGGCGTCCGCGTGGAAACGCTCTGCCGGATCGAAACCGGCAAACATATCCCAAGCGTACCGACCATCGACAAGCTTGATCGCGCGCTCCGGCAGGCGGCAAAGGAACGGCAAGCCGGCAAGCGGCTGAAGCATGCAACAGGGAAAGGCAGATAATCGCGGTGAAAAAAGCGGATGGGGAGGGATTCGAACCCCCGGTGGACTCGCGCCCACAGCGGTTTTCAAGACCGCCGCCTTAGACCACTCGGCCACCCATCCTCTTGCAGTCGGTTACGGCATAATCCAATGGAGCGAAACCACCGTCACCAGGGCAACGAGCCAGAGCATCACCCCCGCCAGCGTGCTCATCGTCGCCCAGCGGATACGCCTGTGCTTGATGATCGCCAGCCTGGAGACCTCGACCACCTGGTTGCCTAGCTCCTCGACCCATTGGGCATCGGTCATTGCGGAGATGTCCTGCACGTAGCGGGCGTGGTCGGCGCCGTACCTGGCGGCGATGTCTCCGAAGAATACCCGACTCCGCGGCCCGCGCTTGCCAAAACGCGACATGACGCACGAGACCACCAGGAGAAAAGAAGCCGCCGTAAAGACCAGGTAGATCGACACCACGACCACCGCGAAGAGGATAGCCGCAACGTTCGGTTCCTTGGCGCTCGCGTAGAGCGGCCGCAGCTTGTCGAAATTGGTGGCAATAAAGCCGAACAGGAACACGTTGAGCACCGAAACGAAACCGGCCTTCTGGTCGGCGAACCGGATCTGTTCCTGGATGTCGTCGAGGATTTCCAGGCAGATCGATATTTGCGAGCTCGGAGCGGCCGGTTGCGGTCCGCGGGCCGGTTCAGTCATGGTCGAAACCTCCCAGTTTTCTCGATTATACAAGGTCCCCCGCCGGCCATCCAGATCGAAACTCGCCGGGAGCTCTAACACAACCGGCGCTGGTCTCGGGTTGACGCCAGGCGGGCGGGGCAGTGTCAGGGTTTCTGGAACGCCGCCAGCGCCATGGCACGAACCCGCGCAAGATCGAGCTTCCCGGTGCCCAGGAGCGGAATCGCTTCGACCTGGCGGAAACTATCGGGCGAAGGGACCCAGATCGGCGGCAGGCCCATCTCCGCAAGACGGCGGCAGATCGCTTCGGGCGGCATGCCGAGCCCGGCGTGCAAGACGACCAGCCGCTCTCCCTTTTTCTGGTCGGGCACGGCGGCGACCGCCGCGCGGAGGCCCTCGGCGCGGGTCCCGATGATCTCTTGAATCAATTCTTCGATGCGCAGGTGCGGCACCATCTCGCCGCCGATCTTCGAGAAGCGGCTCAGCCGGCCCATGATGCGGATGAAACCGTCCGGGTCGAGCACGGCCATGTCGCCCGTCGCGTACCAGCCATCGCGGAGGACGTCGGCCGTCAGGTCGGGGCGGCCCAGGTAGCCCCGCATCACGTTGGGGCCGCTCACCAGCAGGAGGCCTTCCTGGCCGGCAGGCAGCTCCCGGCGGGTCGCCGGATCGACCACCTTGACCGCAATGCCGCCCAACGGGCGGCCGACGGTCCCTTCGCGAAGACCGGACGCATCGCCCGCGTGGCGGCTCGGAGGGACATTGACCGCGACGACCGGCGAGAGCTCCGTCGTACCGTAGCCCTCGATGGGCCGGACGCCGAACCGCTCTTGAAAGGCGTCGGCCAGGTCGGGCGGAAGCCTCTCGGCCCCGACAACGACGATCTCCAAGGTCTTCAGGTCCTCCGGCTCGCACCGCCGCAGGTAGGATCGCAGAAAGGTCGGCGCCGCGACCAGGATCGTCGAGCCGTGCCGCCGGCACAACCGGCCGATCTCGCGGGCCTCCAGCGGCGTGTAGTGATAGACCGCCTTCGGATCCAACGTCAAAGCGGTCCAGAGGGTGGTGGTAAAGCCGAACGAGTGGAACATGGGCAACACGCCCAGCAGCACGTCGGCGGGCTGGAAGCGGAGGACGGCGTCGAAGGCGTCGATGTTCGAGCCGACGTTCCGCTGGGTGAGCATCACGCCCTTCGGCCGGCCCGTCGAGCCGGAGGTGAACATGACGGTCAGGAGGTCGTCCGGCGCGATCTCGGTCAGCCGGAGCCGGCGTTCCAGCAATGCGGCGGGCGCCAGCCAGGCCTGGGCCGCGGCGGACAGCTTGTCCCACCAGGTCAGTCGGGCCCGGAGATCCTCGACGAAGACAAAGGCGGAAGGCGGAAGGCGGAAGGCGGAAGGGGCAGGGGCATCGTCGAACGGGCGGGGATTCCGTGCGGGCAATACCACACCGTTTAGCGGGCGGGCTTGCCCGCCGCGGGCTAGAAGAGAAGGAAGGCGCTCGATTAGCCGGGGGCTGGTGAGGACCTGGCGGATGCCGCACTGGGCGATGCAGTCGCGCAACACGTCGGCCGACAAGGTGTAGTTCAGGTTGACGGCAATCCGCCGGTCGAGGGCCAGGGCGGCGTTGACCACGGCCGCGCCGACCGACGGGGGCAGCAGGACGCCGACGTACGACTCGTCGGGGGCGAGCACGTCGTAGTGCAACAGCCGGCGGAGGGCCAGGGCGGCGGCCAGCAGACCGCCGCCGGAGAGCTCCGCGCCGGTGGAGTCGGCGATCTTGCCCCGCCGCAGATTCCGCCGGCACATCCGGAGGAACCGCCGGGGCAGTACGATTTCGGTTAAGGCGAGTCGGGCCATGGCGGGCAGCCAATGGTGCGAAGCCGCAAGCGGCTTTGTTTCGTTAGCAGCCTAACAAGCCAGCCCCCGAGCGACAAGAGCCGTGCAAAAGGCGTCTCTGGGAGAACCCGGAAAACCGTCGCCCCCCCTACGGCGTGACTTCTAACGGGAAACCTGATTTCACGCCGCGGGGCCGGCCGAAACGACCTATAGGAAATCGGGATTGTGCGATTCACGGCCGCGTTGTCTGGGAAAAAGGGGACAGTCCCCATTTGCCGTGACCAACCTTCGGTCGGTGCCCGCCCGGCGGGTGCTTCGCACAAATGGCACCCAAAGGGTACCCGGTCCCCTTTTTCCAGCAAGGTGCAGCGATGGACATTACGCGAAACCAATACTACATGGCCGGCCTGATCCTGCTGCTGTTGGGAATCCAGTTCTACTATGTGGATACGATCGAGCTGACGCCGGAATTCACGCAGTTTCTGGCGAAGCAGACGGGCCATCCGCTGGCGGCCGTCGGCGCCGCCGCACCGGCGATGACGCTGGTGGACCAGCCCGCGGCGAAAGGCAGGCGCATCCAGCCCCCGGAATGGATCGGCTGGGCCCTCATGTCCCTGGGCAGCGTCCTCGTCCTGCACAGTTGGGCGATGCCCAGGCCGGCGGGATAAGGCCGGTGGCGCCGAAGCATGCGGGTTGAGCAGCGCCTCGTTCCCACGCTCTGCGTGGGAACGCACCCGATGGCCGCTCCTGCGGCCCTTCGCCGCGCTCCTAAAGGCGCCCACTCGGGGACGCGGAGCGTCCGCTCAGTGCGTTCCCACGGAGGACCGTGGGAACGAGAGAAACCGCCCGGCGCTACCGCGGAGCCACCCCATGTGATATGCTATGGGAACTGGCTTTGCGCGGGGCAATTCTTCCCCGCCAGGCTCGCTAGAGGTTGTGCCGGTGTCCCAGGTCGTGGCCTCGCCTCCCATTGACGAACCCGATTCCGACGGCGCCCGGACCGCCGGTTGGTGGGAAGCGTGCGAGGAGCCCGGGCGGGTAGTCTGCCGGCTCTGCCCGCGCGGCTGCTCGTTGGCGCCGGGAGACCGCGGCTTCTGTTTCGTCCGGCAGAATCGCGGGGGCCGGCTGGTCTCGACCACGTACGGCCGCAGCACGGGCTTCTGCGTCGACCCGATCGAGAAGAAGCCGCTCCACCAGTTCTTCCCGGGCACCGGGGTGCTCTCGTTCGGCACGCCCGGCTGCAACCTGGGCTGCAAGTTCTGCCAGAACTGGACGACCACGAAGTCGCGGGACGTGGAGATGATGTGCGAGGCGGCGGCCCCGGAGGCGATTGCGGAGGCGGCGGTGCAGTTGGGCTGCCGCAGCGTCGCCTTCACCTACAACGACCCGATCGTCTGGACCGAATACGCCATCGACACGGCGAAGGCCTGCCGGCGGCGCAGCCTGAAGACGGTGGCCGTGACCTCGGGATACATGAGCCCCGCCCCGCGACAGGCCCTCTACGAGCACATCGACGCGGCCAACGTGGACCTGAAGGGGTTCCGCGAGGAGTTCTACAGCCGGCTGGCCGGCGGGCACCTCGAGCCCGTGCTCGATACGCTGCGGTGGCTCGCCCGCGAGACCGAGGTCTGGCTGGAGATCACCAACCTCGTCATCCCGGGAGAAAACGATTCGCCCGAGGAGATCGACCGGATGTGCCGCTGGATCGCGGGCGAGCTGGGCGTTGACGTGCCGCTGCACTTCTCGGCCTTTCATCCGGATTTTCGGATGAGGGACCGCGGGCCGACGCCCCTGGCGACCCTGACCATGGCGCACGAGATCGCTTGCCGCGCCGGCCTGCGATACGTCTACACGGGCAACGTGGCCGACCGGGAGCACCAGGCGACCTATTGCCCCGAGTGCCGCCGGACCGTCATCGAGCGGGATGGTTTCGAGGTGCGGCGATACGAGGTGCGCGACGGCCGCTGCGGGGCGTGCGGGGCGACCATCGCCGGCCGTTTCGACGGCGCGCCGGGGCAGTGGAACGGTCGCCGGCTGCCCGTGCGGATTGCGGATTATGCGCCAGCGATGCCGGTGCATCGCCCCTCACCCCCGGCCCCTCTCCC
>JBEKCP010000271.1:0-7963 GCA_050014815.1 Thermoguttaceae bacterium
GAGTGCAACGGCGTGCCGGACGCCCCTTCCTTCACGGCGCAGGTGAACGTCTCCGTGCCCTTGTTCGATCGCAACCAGGGAAACATCAGCAAAGCGGAATCGCTGCTGGCGCAGGCCTGTTTCAATCTCCAGGCGCAGTTGGTGCAGACCGAGGCCGACATCGAGCAGGCAGTGGCCGAATTCCAGACGGCCAGCACCAATGTAGGCTCGCTGGGCGACGAGCAGCTTCAGGCCGCCCGCAGCGTCCGTGACCGCACCGAGGCCGCCTTTCGACTGGGGGGCAAGACGCTGCTGGAAGTGCTTGACGCCGAGCGCGCGTACCGCGATACTTACCGCACCTATATCTTGAACCAATCCGGCTACTGGCACGCGTTGCACCGCTTGAACGCGGCCGTCGGGCAGCAGTTATTACGATGAGCAATCCCCTGCCAAACACACCCCTGCCGGGGAAATCAACGGCGCAACGCGGTTCGCCGCCGACGTGGCGCGCACGCTTGTCGTCGGCGGCCCAGTTCACGGCGGCGATCGTCATTACCGCCGGCGTCCTGGCATGTCTTCTCTTCTGGCCTGCCGGCCACGGCTCCGAGGGTGCGACGCCCAGCGTCCAGGAGGTTGAAATCGTGAAGCTGATCGGCCGGCATCAATTGAGCATCGCGCCCGGCACTCCGTTGGAAAAGAAGCTGGCCGTCGCGGCGGTGGAACGCGAGAAGACGTCGGCCCCGATGCTCAAGGTCACCGGCTCGATCGTGGCCCGTCTGCCGCCGGGCAAAGAGAACGAGCTTGCCGAAGGCCGGTGGGATTTCAACGCGCCCGATCTGTCGTCGGCCTATGCCGACTGGATCAAGGCCCGGGCCGACGTCCCCTTCAACGAGAAGCAGCTCGTTACGATTCGCGAGTTTTCGGCGGCGACCTTGAAGGCGAAGAAGGACGTGGCCGACCGCTTGGAGAAGCTCGTGCAGGCCGGCACCGATCCGGTGAAAGACCTTGCCGCCGCCAAGGCCGATTATATACAAGCGAAGATCCAAGGCCAAAAGGACGAACACGAGGCCGAAACGGCCGTCAAGAATGCCAAGCGAACCCTGGCCACCCTGGAGCGGCAGCTTTACCAGGCGGGGATCGATCCGGAGCTGCTCGGCAAGGCGACCGAGAGCACGGCCATCGTCGTGGCCGAGGTCCCCGAGGTCCGCGTCGGCCTGGCCCAGCCCGGCCAGGCCTGCGTGGCCCGGTTCTACGCCTTCCCGGACGTCAGATTCACGGGCCGGGTCGGCAGCCTGGCGCCGACGCTCTCGAAGGAGCGCCGCACGCTCCGCGTCTTCTTTCAGGTCAGCGATCCCGAGGGACGCCTCAAGCCGGGCATGTTCGCCGAGATCGGCCTGGGCACGGACGCCCGCCAGAGCCTCATGATTCCGGCCGAGGGCGTGCTGCACGTCGGCCGGTCGGATTATGCGATCGTCGCGGACGAGGCGGGAACGTGGACGATCACCGAGGTCAAGACCGGCGAGCAATACGGCGATCGCATCGAGGTCCTCCAGGGCCTGAAGTCCGGAGACCGCGTTGTCGGGGCCGGGGCCATTCTCTTGAAGCCTTACGTGGTCCGCGATATTCAAGGGGTAGCCGTACCCGCAGCCAAGCCTGCCGCGGACGCCGAGAAAGCTTCCCCGGGGAGCGCCGGCTCATGATCCCCGCCCTGATGCACCTGGCCTTGAGCCAACGCTGGCTGGTCCTGACCCTGGCGGGGCTGCTGGTTGCGCTGGGCGTCTGGGCCTTCCAGCGCCAGCAGATCGATGCTTACCCCGACATCTCCGGCCAGATGGTCGAGGTCATTACCACCTATCCCGGCCGCGCCCCGGAGGAGGTCGAGCGGCAGGTCACGATCCCCCTGGAAATCGCCATGCGCAACGTCCCGCGCGCGCAGGTCGTACGGTCAGGAACGATCTTCGGGCTCTCCGTGGTAGATGTCTTGTTCGACGAGGGGACCGAAAACTACTGGGTTCGCCAGAGGGTGCAAGAGAAGCTCGATGAGGTGGCCCTGCCCGACGGCGTGAAGCCGCAGATGGGCCCGCTGGTAGGCGGCTGCGACGAAATCTACCGCTACGAGCTGGTCTCCGACGGCACCCAGGACTTGATGGGACTCCGCACGCTGAACGATTGGGTGGTCATTCCCCGGCTGTTGCGTGCGGCAGGGGTGGCCGACGTATCGAATTTCGGCGGCCACGCGAAGCAGTACACCATCACTTTCGACCCGGCCCAACTGGAACGATACGACCTGGCGCTGGGCGACGTGATCGATGCCGTGAAGAGCAACAACGCCAGCGGCGGCGGCAGCGTCGTGTCGCGTGGCAGCATGTCGTTCGTAATCCGCGGCAAAGGCTCGCTGGAGAACGCGTCCCAGATTGGGGCGATCTTCATCAAGTCCATCGGCGGCACCCCGGTGTATCTGCGCGACATCGCGGCGGTGGGTCTGGGTTACCTGCCCCCAACCGGTATTTTCAGCAAGGATCATACCGACGAATCGGTGGAGGGAATCGTGGTGATGCGCCGCGGGGAGAACCCATCGGAGGTGCTGGGAAAGGTGAAGCAGGCCGTGGCGGAATTGAATTCGGCGGTGTTGCCGGGCGGCGTGCGGATTGCCCCCTTCTACGACCGCACGTTCCTGATCGAGACCACCTTGCACACCGTAGCGCACAGCGTTCTCCTGGGCATCACGCTGGTGGTGCTCGTACTGTTGATTTTCCTGGGACGGCCTTCGATGGCCGCGCTGGTGGCTCTGACGATCCCCTTCGCCCTGCTGGTCGCACTGCTGCTCATGTTCGTCACCCGCATACCGATCGGCTTGCTCTCGGTCGGGGCGATCGATTTCGGCATCATCGTCGACGGCGCCGTGATCATGGCGGAGAACATCGCGCACCGCCTGGGCGGCGCGGCCCGCGAGCGGACGCAGCACAACGTCCACAAGATCGTGCTCGCCGCGGCGCTCGAGGTCGAGCGGCCCGTCTTCTTTTCGCTCCTGATGATCATCGGCGCGTATTTGCCGCTGTTGTCGCTGACGAGCATCGAGGGCCTGCTCTTCCGGCCGATGGCTTTGACGCTCGTCTTCGCCTTGGTAGGATCGCTGTTCTTCGCGCTTTTCGTCGTGCCGGTGCTGGCCACGTTCCTATTCCAGCACGGCTACCGCGAATGGGAGAACCCGGTCCTGCGCTGGTTCCGCCCGGTCTATGCAGTCATCCTTCGGGCGCTGTTGAGAAACCGCTGGCTCGTTGCCGTGTCCGTGGCGGCCTTGCTGGCGATCGTCTTCGTCCGCGTGCTGCCCCGTTTGGGCACCGAGTTCCTGCCCTACATGGACGAAGGGGCGATGTGGATCCGGGCCAATTTTCCCGAAGGGACCTCGATCGAGCAAACGGCCCGGTTTGGCAGCCGGATCCGGGAAGTCGTGCGGGAACTGCCCGACATTCAATTCATTACAGTGCAGTCGGGTCGGAACGACAGCGGCACCGAGCCCTTTCCGCCCAGCCGCATGGAAATGATGGTGGGACTGAAGCCGCGCCAGCAGTGGACGCAGTTCCGCACCAAGCAGGAGTTGGTGGCCGCCCTGGGGACGCGCTTGCGCGGGGAATTCCCTACCACGCGATTCAACTTCACACAGCCGATTATCGACATGGTTACCGCCGACACCAACGGGACCTCGGCGACCCTGGCGGTGGAATTCTCCGGGCCGGACTCCGACGTGCTGCTGGCGCTGGCCCGGCAGACCGTGGAAGTGTTGCGCCGGGTGCCCGGCGCGCTCGACGTGAGCATCGAGGAAGAAGGGCCGCAGCCGCAACTCATCGTGCAGCCCGACCGGGCCCTTTGTGCCCAGTATAACGTCCGCATGGACGACGTGAACCGCCTGATCAACACCGCGTTGGGGGGTGAGCCGGTCGGCGCGCTGTACGAAGGAGAGCGGCGTTTCGATATCGTGGCCAAGTTCGATCGCTCGTTTCTAAGTTCGCCGCAAGCGATCGGACGGCTGCCGGTTCACACCGCCGACGGCATTCCCGTGCCGCTGGCGCAGGTGGCCAAAATCGAACTGGTCGACGGGCAAACGATCATCGCCCGGGCGGACAGCCGCCGCCGGATGACCGTGCGGTGCGACATTGTCGGTCAGGACCAGGGGGGCTTCGTGGCGGAAGCCCAACACCGCTTCGACAAGGCCGTCACGGTTCCCGCCGGCTATCATGTCAGTTGGCTGGGGATGTTCGAGAACCTGGCCCGGGCACGCAAGCACTTCTTGATCCTCGTTCCGATTACGATCGGCCTCATCTTCGTGCTGCTGTGGGTGACGTTCAACTCGCAGCGGGCAGCGATCGTCGTCTTGCTGGCCGTGCCGTTCGCGTGCATCGGCGGCGTGCTGGCGCTCTACGTGCGGGGTATGCACGTCAACATGTCGAGCGCCGTGGGGTTCACCGCCCTGTTCGGCGTGGCCATCATGGACGGCGTGCTCATGGTCCGCTGGATCTCGACCCTGCGCGTGGAAGGCATGGGGCTCGAAGATGCGATCGTCCAGGGCGCCCTGGAGCGCCTGAGGCCCATCCTCATGACTTCCATCGTCGCCATCTTCGGGCTCTTGCCGGCGTCGCTGGCCACGGGCCTCGGCTCCGACGTCCAGCGGCCCCTGGCGACGGTCATCGTCTGGGGACTCTTCAGCTCGACGACGCTGACGCTCTTCGTCGTGCCCGTCTTCTATCGCATCCTCGTCCCCCGGCTGCCCGGGTCGGTGGCCTCGGCCGCCGATTCCGAAGCCGAGGCCCGATTGCTCGTCGAACCGTTGCCCGACGCCACCACCAGCGACATCGTGGGGCTGGTGGAACATCTCAACGCCCGCGGCGGCGAGCAGGACGTTTTCCAGATTTGCGACGAGACGACCCGCGAGTTCGCCCGGATCATCGCCATCGTCAAGGCCGCCGAGATGCTCGACTTCCTCGAGACGCCCGGGCAGATGGTCGTTCTCACGGCGATGGGCAAGGCGCTGGCCAAGGCCGGCCCGGAGGCCCGCAAAGCCCTGTGGCGCGGGCAACTCTTGACCTTGCGGCTCTTCCACACCGTGTATGAAGTGATCCAGCGCAGCCCGGACCACGTCATCGACCGCGATTTCGTCCTCGAAACGATCGTAACGCGGATGCCCTACGAGAATTACGAGAAGGTCTTCAGCACCTTCATCCGTTGGGCCCGCTTCGGCGAACTGTTCGCTTACGACGAAGCGGTGCAAATGCTCTCGCTGGGCCCGCAGCCGCCCAGGGAATAGCGCCGGCCGACTGAAGGTTGACGATCTGTTCTGGATGAGCGCGCCGTCGCCGGGCTCACGGAATTTTCGATTTTCGGGGATTGACTAGTGTCGAGCACACTGCGCCCCTATGCCGTGCCCATGAATAATCCGGGCTATCGGGGTGCCGCAGGCACAAGAGGGCAGAGGCAATTGTCCGATCCTCCCGCGCGGGTGCCACTGCCGGCTTGCCCAGCAGTGCCGGGAACACGGTTGGGCAAGCCAACCGTGCCACCCGGCGGTCATTGCCTCGCGTACTCCGCGAGCAAGCGGACGTACGTGCGATACTGGTCGAGCGAGACGCCCGGTGGCGTCTGGTGATCGACGCTGGGGATGAACCGGCCGCTGTGCATCAGCGGCAGCAGCCGCTCGGAATCGCTCCAGGTGGTTCATGCCGACCGCCCGGGGACGTCATCCCCCGATTTTGCCGCGACTCAACGCGGCAGCGAGGGGTCCTCCAGCAGCGCCGCCCATTGCCGGCGGAGGCGGAGCAGTTCCTGCTCCTGCTCGGGGCTGAAGGAGCCTTGACGCTGCGCGTAGGTGTCCATCCAGGTCAGCAACCGCTCCAGCGCGTCGGCGTCGAGACGGACGCCGCGGTGCCCTTGTGGGTCGCGAAGGAGCATCAATAGCCCGCTGGTGGCCGCCTCGCCGCGGCCGGGAATCGAGCGACTGAGGTTATAGGCCGCCTGGACCGCCTCGCGGAGGGAGCGGCCCTTGCCCCGGTAGGCGATCAGGGTGTCGTAGGCCTTGTCGGCGGTCAGGTTCACTTTGGCGCCGGCCGGATCGGCGGCCGCGGGCGAGTGGCATTCGACGCAGTGCTTGTCGAGCACCGGCTGGACGAGCCGGTCGAACCGCAGCGGCCAGGAGCCTTCCGGGCCGGGGGCGAGCCGCGAGGGTTGCCGCAAGGCCGCCTGGGGCGGGCGGCTGACGCCCGGCGACGATTCCCGCCGCTCATGGCAGCCGATGCAGGAGAGCGTCTGCCCCGGCTGCACGTAGGCGCCGCTCCGCATGGTTTGGATGGCCGCGCCGTCGGCGGCGAGCGCCTGGAAGAACACGGTCACTCCGGCCGGCGCGCGGAAGTAGGCCGAGCCGTCCGCCTCGACCGGCACGGTGCCCAGAACGCACTTGCCCGGCTGGTCGCCGAGCGGGCCCAGCCGGGGGTTGTTCATCCAGGGCTGCGTCTTGGGCGGCACGGCGACGATTCGCAACCGCTTGACCGCGCCGCGCTCGATGCCGACAAGCCCCTGGTACACGTCCTCGACGAGTATCTTCCCTTCATTGGCCGTACCGTCGTCGCTCAGACCGGCGTAGAGCGGCGGCAGCGGGCGCGGCCGCAGCGGGATCGGGCAGTTGCTCGATATCTCCGGGTCGCGGTAGATCAATTCCAGATTGCCGAAGACGTCGTAAAGGTACAGGCCGGTCGCGTTGGGCGGGTTCGGCCTGGCGCCCCACCCGCCGCTGCCGTCGCCGGCCTGCAGCGGCGCCGGGCTCCAGCCGGTCAGATAGTATCGCTCCGAAAGCGGATACGGGCTGACGTAGTACGTCTTCGGCCAGCCCTCGCACTCCGGATACGGCACTTCGGGCGTCAGCTTGACGATCGGCGCCGTGCCGTCGGTCCCGGCCTGCGGGTCCAACAGCACCAGCGGGCCGCCGCTGATGGAATGGTGGGCCGAGCCGACAAAGACGATTTTGCTGGAGCCGGGCACCGGCCGCGCCTCGAACGCGCAGTGCGGCTTCGTGACGAAGTTGCCCCAGACGATCCGGGCGCTGGTGCCGTCCGGGTTCGTGGACCACAGCTTCATGAACGGGATGTTGTGCCGATCGACGTAGTCCCAGCGGGAGTACAGGATGCGCCCGTCGTTGGCGACCGCCGGGGTCCACTCGAACATCTCGAAGGCGGAGATCGCCCGCAGGTCCTTGCCGCCGGCGTCCATCGTGTGCAGGGTGTAAACGGGGACGGGCCGGCCGGCGTCGCCGCCGCAGCGGACGTAGATATCGGGCAGATCGCCGCGGGCGAGCGTCGCCAGTGCGCTCTCGCTGCCGCATTGGATGAACTGCCCGCGGCGCGTCGAGAGGAACACGATCCGCCCGTCGGGCAGATAGCGGGCATCGAAGTCGTCGTACTTGCCCCGCGTCAATTGCCGCACGCCCGTGCCGTCCACGTTCATCTCGAAAACATGGTAGAACGCGTCCTCGGGAACGTTCTTCTTGTCGAGCTTGTTGCTCAGCCCGGCGATGTGCGGGTAGTGCTTGCAATAGGCGAAGAGGACCCGCCGGGCATCGTAGGAGAGGTCCGGCCGCAGGAAGCTGCCCGGCTCGAACTTGCCCTCGGTAAGGCATCGGACCCGCGGCCGGTCGCTCTTCCAATTCGCAAGAACACAGATGCCGCCGCCCGGCCGGCTCCACCAGCCGTAGTATTGATCGCACATGTGGCAGAACAGCCCGGGGGCGGTCTTCGCAAACAAGATGTCGTCGAAATCGAGAAGCGGATTGGCCAGCGCGAGCTTGCGCACGGCGGCGCGGGCCCTGGCGTGCAGGCGATCGACCGCCTCGGCGTCCGGCTTTGCCGGCAGGGCCTTCCACTCGCCCTCGACCCGGTTCAACTCGCCGAGCGCCGGCTCGACGTCGACGCCGGAGCGCTTCAGGTCGGCCGCCAGCGATCGT
>JBEKCP010000272.1:0-7960 GCA_050014815.1 Thermoguttaceae bacterium
GATCGTCACGATCGTCAGGCCGGTCAAGTCCAGCCGGCCCTCCAGCGAGGCGTCGAACCGGTCGGCCTCTTGCCGGGCCTCTTCCAGGGCGTCGGCGGCGAAATCCTCCGGCAGGCCGAACTGGCGGATGATCGACAGCGTATCGACCCCCGGCTTGCCCTGCGGCCCCAGGACCTCGACGATCACGCCCTCGCCGTCGTAGACGGGCGAAGGGAAGCGGACCATTTCCAGGACCACTTTATCGTCGGGCTGCGCGTTCTTGGCGCCGGGGTCGCCCACCGCGATCGGCTGGGCGAAGAGCGTGCCATCCACCTGCACGTAGCCCGCCCCCTGCGACTCGAAGTACGTCCCGACGAACTGCCGCGTCTGGCGCTGGAGGACCTCGACGATCCGGCCTCGTGGGCCGACGTCGCCGCGGGCCCGGTCGCCGTGATGCCGTGGTTCGAGGCCGACCAGCACCTGGTCGCCGCTGGAGGCGTCCTGCGTCCACTTGGCCGGGATGTAGATGTCTGCGGACTTTTCGGGCGGCGCGGTCCCCTCGTCGCCCAGCGCGGGCGACGGAGTCGCTTGGGGACGCACGAACCCGTAGCCCTTCTGCGTCCGCTGGAACACCCCCACGACGCGGTCGGCCTCGCCCTCGCCGGGCGCGGCGGGCCGGACCAGGTGGTTCGCCCCGTAGCGGATCTGGCCGCGGCGGGCGAGTTGCTTGACCGCCCGCTTCACTTCCACGGTACGGTCCTTGGTCAACTGGAGCCGCTGGGCCAAGACCCGCGGCTTCACCGGCTCATAGCCCGGCCCGTTGACCAACCGGAGTACGGCGAGTTCGAGGTCCATGGGGGAACAGGGATTGGGGATTCGTCAGTTGTCAGTGGTCCGTTGTCCGTTGCAACTGACAACTGGCAACGGACAACGGACGTCTCGGCTTGTGTCTTATCCCCGCTCCTTACGTCCTTTGAAGAGCTTGCGATCCAGGTTGGCGTAGAACGCGGTCCAGGAGCTATCGACGTTGGGATCGTCGCGGAGGAGCTGTTGGAACGAGTTCACCTTGGCGTCGAGGTTGTCGAGGCAGTAGAGGGCCACGGCCTCCAGCGTCATCGGGAGCTTGGGACTGCCGTACCCGTACTCGCCATGGTGGCTGATGATCATGTGTTTCAGTCGCAAGACGGTCTCGGCGGGAAGCGGCTCGCCGGAGAGTTTTTCGGCCTCGGCCACCTTGGCCTGGAGCATTCCGACGGCCATGACGAGGTGGCCGATAAGCTGGCCCTCGTCGGAGTAGGACATCTCGCGGTCGTAACAGAGCTCGTCGACCTTGCCCATGTCGTGCAGGAACGCGCCCATCAGGAGCAGGTTGCGGTCGATCCGGGGGTAGCAGGGGCTCAGCCGCAGCACGACTTCCATGAGGTTGACGACGTGCTCCAGAAGACCGCCCGGGTAGGCGTGGTGGTTCTTGACTCCGGCCGGGGCGCGGGTGAACTTGGCCATGAAGGCCTCGTCCATGAGGAAGCATTCGCCGAGGCTCTGGAGGCCGGGATCGCCCAGGCCGCGAAGGATCTCGCCGAGCCGCAACACGAGCTTGTCGACGTCCACGGCCCGAAGCGGCGAGAAATCGTCGGGATCGACTTCGGCGGGCTGGACCCTGGTCAGCCGGGTGGCGATGAGCTGCACGGTCCCTTGGAAGAGCTGGGTGGTGCCCTCGACGCGGACGTAGTCGCCGTTGTCGAATGCCTTGTAGACCGCCTCGGAGGCGTTCCACATGCGGGTCCCGATCTTGCCGGTCCGGTCCGAGAGCTCCATTTGCAGGTAGAGGTTGCCGTTGCGGTTCGGACGGAGCTGCTTCTCGGAGACCATGAAGACCTGGTCCACCGGCTCCTGGGGGCTCAGTTGGTTGACATAACGGCGCGACATCGGCGGCCTCTGTAAGGGTCGCGAAGGGAGAAGGGGGAAGCGTTTTATTCTATCGCCATGCGGGTTCCTCTACAAGGGGGCCGGGGTTGCCGTCATGTAGTCGGCACACTCCGTGTGCGGGACCCGGCACACGGAGTGTGCGGGCTACATGGCCGGTCGGCCCCTTGCCTGCCGCGGGCCCGGTCACTTAGAATGACTGCTTCGCCCGAACCCGCGCATCCCGGTTATTGCCATGCTCTGGACCCGCACGCTTATCCCCACGATGAAGGAAACGCCCGAAGGGGCGGAAATCCCAAGCCACGTGCTGATGCTTCGCGCAGGCCTGATCAACCAGGTCATGGCCGGGGCGTACACCTACTTGCCGCTGGGACTCCGGGCGCTCAAGAAGGCCGAGGCGATTGTTCGCCGGGCGATGGACGACGCCGGGGCCGTCGAGATCCTCATGCCCGCCCTCACCCCGTTGGGCCTCTGGGAGCAGAGCGGGCGGGTCAAGGCCTTCGGCGACGTGCTGATCCAGTTCGCCGTGAAGCGGCAGAACCGCAAGGTCCACATGGCGCTGGGCCCGACCCACGAGGAGGTCGTCACCGACCTGGTGGCCCACCAGATATCCAGCTACCGCCAGATGCCCATCACGCTCTACCAGATCCAGACGAAGTTCCGCAACGAGGAGCGGCCGCGGTTCGGGGTCCTGCGCACGAGCGAATTCATCATGAAGGACGCCTACAGTTTCGACGCCTCGATCGAGGACCTCGGCCGGAGCTACGACGCCATGTACCAGGCCTACTGCCGGATTTTCCAGCGGTGCGGGCTTGGCTGCCTGGCCGTCGAGGCGGAGAGCGGCCCGATCGGCGGCGACGCCAGCCACGAGTTCATGGTCCCGGCCCCCAACGGCGAGGACACGGTGCTCCATTGCAACAGTTGCGGCTACGCGGCCAATCAGGAGAAGGCCGAGATCGGCAGCCGCGACCTCGTTCCGCCGGAAGTGTCCAGGACGGCGCTCGCCAAGGTGCCGACACCGGGGGCCTCGACCATCGACGCGGTCAGCAAGTTCCTCGGGTGCAAGCCCCAGGAGATGGTCAAGACGCTGATTTACATGGCCGACGGGCGCCCGATCGCCGTGTTGGTCCGCGGCGACCACGAGGCCAACGAGAACAAGGTCCGCCGGGCGGCCGGGGCGGCCGCGGTCGCCCTGGCCGAGCCGCCCGTGATCGAGCAGGTCACCGGCGCGCCGGTCGGGTTTGCCGGGCCGGTGGGGTTGAAACAGAAGATCCCCATTTTCGCCGACCGCGACATTCAGAAGATCGTCAACGGCGTGACCGGGGCCAACCAGGCCGATACGCACTTGACCGGCGTCAACCTGAATCGCGACTTCCAGCCCGACCGCTTCGACGATCTCCGCAAGGCATTGGACGGCGACCCCTGCCCCCGGTGCAGCAGCACTCTGGCCATGCGGCACGCCATTGAGGTCGGGCACGTCTTCAAGCTCGGGACGAAGTATTCCGACGCCCTCGGGGCCCGATTCCTCGACCGCCAGGAGCAGCTCCACCCGATCATCATGGGCTGCTACGGCATCGGCGTGAACCGGATCCTGGCCGCCTTGGTCGAGACGAGCCACGACCCGAGCGGCATCCTCTGGCCGATGACGCTGGCCCCCTACGAAGTCCTCCTGGTGCCGCTCATGGTGGCCAACGAGGCGACCCGCGAGGCGACCGATCGCCTCTACGCCGACCTGACGGCCGCCGGCATCGAGGTCCTCGTGGACGACCGCGACGCCCGGGCCGGCGTGAAGTTCAAGGACGCCGACCTGGTGGGCATCCCGCTCCGCGTGGTCGTCGGCGAGCGCGGCCTGAAGGAGGGTAAGATCGAGGTCAAGTGGCGATGGGACCCGAAGCCCGACCTGATCGACCTGGACGGCGCCGCCGACTCGATTGCCCAGTGGATCCGCGAGGAGCGCGAGGACAACCGGCGGTTCCGCGGGCGGTAGGCTCGCCACGAAAGCCCACCGCAACGACAACGCGGATCGCGAAAAGGCGAAAGAGCGAAAACGCGAAAGAAGGAGAAGGCGGGCCCAGAATCGGCAGGCAGTCGATGTGCATGCCGCCTGTTGTCAACCTTTTTCGCGATTTCGCCCTTTCGCGATTTCGCGATCGCCCGATTCAGGACAAGTCATGCCACAACACGTTCCTATTAGTGCGCGACCCTGGTTGGAGGGTGATGCACGTCGGATGCCTGATCATGTGTCTGATGCTCGCACTTTCGGCGTTTTCGGAACTCTCGCTTCGCATCTCGCAGGAGCTCGAACGATTTCGCCGATGACGAACCTCGGACGAAAGGGGGCGCCTTGGGCCAGCCTGGTTGCCATCCGGCGGCGATGTTGATGTTGGCGGCGTTCAGCCGGCACGAGGCGGCCCTGCAGTGGGCTGCCGCCCGGGCCGTCGAGACCTGGGGTCCGGCGGCCCTGGAAAGCCCCGTCTTCGACTTTACCGAGACCTCGTATTACGAAGCCACGATGGGGCCCGGTCTGCGGAAACGGTTCTGGGGCTTCCCGGGGCCGTTCGATCCGGCGGACCTGACCCAGGTCAAGCTCCTCACCAACGGCTGGGAAGAAGAGTACGCCGCCGCGGCCGGCCACCCCGAGCCGAGGCCGCTGAACCTCGACCCGGGCTACCTGACGCTCGGCAAGCTGGTGCTGGCCTCGACCAAGGACTTCGCCCATCGGATCTACCTGGGCCGCGGCATTTTCGCGGAGGTGACGCTCTTCTACAAGCACCACCGCTGGCAGCACCACGAGTACACCTTTCCCGACGACCGGCGGGAGGACTACCAGCGTTTCTTCTCCGAGTGCCGCCGGTGGCTGGCGGCCGGCAGCCGCTGATTTTGGATTTTGGATTTTAGATTTTGGATTTGTTTCGGATTTGGTGCTTTGGATTTGGTGCTTCCCCCCCAGCCACTAGCCACCAGCCACCAGCCACCACTATGCAGCTGGGGCGGCGGTGCTAAAATAGCTGGATTGTCAGCGCCCCCTCTACAGAGAATTTGCCAGTGGACCCCAGCCTGCTACGCACCCCGCTCTGCCAATGGCACGTCGCCCACGGGGCACGCATGACGCCGTTCGCCGGCTGGGCCATGCCCGTCCAGTACGCCCCGATCATCGAGGAGCACCTGGCCACCCGGAGAGCGGCGGGAATCACCGACATTTCGCACATGGGGCGGTTGCGGTTCGAGGGCCCCGGGGCCGCGGTCTTCCTGGCCGAGTTGCTCACCCGCCGTGTGGCCGACATGGAACTCGGCCAGATCCGCTACTCGCTCATTACCAACGACGCCGGCGGCATCCTCGACGACGTGCTGGTGGGCTACTACCACAGCGCCTACGGCCAGCCGTTCTACCTTGTGGTGGTGAACGCGGGCAACCGGCAGAAGATCGTCGATTGGGTCCTGGCCCATCTGCCGCCCCAGCGGGCCAACGCGCCGGGCAAGGAAGTCATTTTCACCGACGTCAGCCGGCTGTGGGCGATGCTGGCCATCCAGGGCCCGCGGAGCATCGAAGCCTTGCAGCCGCTGGTGAACGCCGACCTCCGTTGGATGCGGTACTACCGCGGCGCCCAGGTGCAGATCCTGCACCCCTCGGCCCGGCGACAGGGCGGGATCATCAGCCGCACCGGCTACACGGGCGAAGACGGCTTCGAGCTGAGCATCGGCAGCGACATTGCCCAGGGCGTCTGGGAGGCGATCCTCGAGCAGGGCCGCCCGCTGGGAATGGTCCCGACGGGCCTGGGGGCGCGCGACACCTTGCGGCTGGAGGCGGGCATGCCGCTCTACGGCCACGAGATCAGCGAAGAGACCCATCCGTTCGAGGCGGGGCTCGGTTTCGCCTGCCACCTGGTCGGTTACGACTTTCCGGGCCGCGACGCCCTGGTGCGGATCCAGCAACAGCCGCTCACCCGGGTGCGGGTCGGCCTGGAGCTGCCCGGCCAGCGGGCCGCCCGGCAGGGCTACACGATCCTCCGCGAGGGCCAACCGGTCGGCCAGGTCACCAGCGGGAGCTTCTCGCCGACTTTGGGCAAGCCGATCGCCATGGGCTACGTCCGGCCGGAGGCGGCCGGGCCCGGCACGCCGTTGGAAATCGACGTCCGGGGCCGACGCGAGCCTGCCGTGGTCGCCGAACTGCCGTTTTATCAGAGGAACTGACAAGGAACCTTTCGATGCCGTTTGATCCGAAGAGACTCCTGTACACCACGACGCACGAATGGGCCTCGGTGGAGGGCGGCCCGGCCGGGGAGAAAATCGCCACGGTGGGGCTGTCGGACTTCGCCCTGAAGGCCCTCACCGACCTGGTCCACATGGAACTGCCCGAACCCGGCCGCGCGGTCGAGGCCGGCGGCCCAATGGGCGAGGTCGAGTCGGTCAAGGCCGTCAGCGACATCTACAGCCCCGTGGCCGGCGAGATCCTCGAGACCAATACGTTCCTGCTGGAAAGCCTCGACACGCTGACCCAGGACCCCTACGGGGCGGGCTGGCTGGTGAAGATCCGGGTCACCGACGCCTCGGGCCTGGCCCGACTGCTGGACTTCACCGCCTACCAGAAGCAGTGCGAGCAGGAAATGACGGAATGAGTTACTGGCAGAATACTGCCGACGACCAGCGGGCGATGCTCGATGCGATCGGGGCCGCGTCGCTGGAGGAACTCTTCGCGATGGTGCCGGCGGAGCTGCGGCTCGGCCGGCCGCTGGATCTCCCGCCCGCCATGGGCGAGATGGAACTCACCGCCCACGTGGCGGCCCTGGCCGCGCGCAACACGCCGGCCACCGCCGCCGCCTGCTTCCTCGGCGGCGGCTCGTACGACCATTTCATCCCCGCCGCCGTCGATTCAATCGCCTCCCGGAGCGAAGTCGTCACCTCTTACACCCCCTACCAGCCCGAGGTCAGCCAGGGAAACCTCCAGGCCCTGTTCGAGTACCAGACGCTCGTGACGCAATTGACGGGCATGGACGTTTCCAACTCGAGTCTCTATGACGGCGGCAGCGCCGCGGCCGAGGCGGTGCTCATGGCGCTGGACGGCAGCCCGCGGGCCGGGCACCGAGCGAAGCTCGGTCGCGTGCTCGTGCCCGAGAGCGTCCATCCCGAGTACCGCCGCATCCTCGCCACTTACCTCGCCAACCTGGACGTCGAGCTGGTCACCCTGCCGACACCCCGCGGAACCCTCGACCCGGCCGCGCTGGAGGCGGCCATCGGCAACGACACGGCCTGCGTGCTCCTGGAGCACCCCAACTTCTTCGGGTGCCTGGAGGAGATGGCCCCCCTGTCGGAAATCGTCCACCGGGCAGGCGCGTGCCTGGCCGTCGCGGTCGATCCGATCAGCCTCGGGCTCTTGAAGCGGCCGGGGGACTACGGGGCCGACATCGTCGTGGCCGAGGGGCAGTCGTTGGGGATCCCGATGGCGTACGGCGGGCCGTACCTGGGCATCCTCGCCTGCCGCGAGCAGTTCCTCCGGCGGATGCCCGGCCGGCTCGTCGGCCAGACCATCGACCGCCACGGCCGGCAGTGCTGGGTCCTGACCCTCCAGACCCGCGAGCAGCACATCCGCCGCGAGAAGGCCACCAGCAACATTTGTACGAACCAGGCCCTGTTGGCCCTTCGGGCGGCGGTCTACCTGGCGACGATGGGCCCCGGCGGGCTCCGGGCCACGGCCGAGTTGTGCCTCCAGAAGGCCCGGTACGCCGCCGGGCGGCTGGCAGCCGCGGGCCGATTCGCGGCGGCCTTCGACCGCCCCACCTTCAAGGAATTCGTCGTCCGCGACACCCGCGGCCGGCTGGAAGAGTTTCTTGCGGCGGCCCGCCAGGCGGGAATCTTTGCCGGCATCCCACTGGGCCGCTGGTACCCAGACCTGGGCGACTGCCTCCTGGTGGCGGTCACCGAGAAGAGAACGAGGGAGGAAATCGACCGGTTGGCCGGGCTCGTTTAGCGGGCGGGCTTGCCCGCCGTGGAATGCGCAGATTGTAGGGTGGGTCGAGCGAAGCGGGCTCGCTGCGCTCGACCCACCCTACGGCGGGCAAGC
>JBEKCP010000273.1:0-7923 GCA_050014815.1 Thermoguttaceae bacterium
CCAACGCGAGGAGAATCGCGAGTGCCCCAACGATGTCCAGCGTGCGTTTGGCCGCGCGATAGGAGGGCGACAGGTTCCCCTGCGGATCGACCAACCGGCGGCCCTCCGCCAGGTGGCGCTCGACGAGCGAGGGGCGGCAACGGCACGGCTGGGGGCACCAGTGGCGGCGGGGCCGACGCTTCGGGCGCACGCCGGGAAACGGGGACGCGGGGGGCAGAATCGCTGAAACCACAGACGCCTCAGCGGCAAAGTCGTTAAGAAGCTGGACGGGCACCGCGGACATGTCACATCTCCATCAAACGAGGCTGCCGGACGCGACGGAACGAGGAGCAAATCGCGCGCCGCCGCCGACATGGCAATCCGCCGGCCACCGAACGTCGCCGGAAGGCAACATGCGTTGCGTTTTGGCAACGTTCGACGAAGTCATCAATCACCGGGTCACTGGAAACCGGTGTTTAGCGGGCGGGCTTGCCCGCCGCGTTGGCGCATGACTTCTTCCGAGGATTGCGCGGCGGGCAAGCCCGCCCGCTAAACGAACTCAAAGACAACCTATGCTTGACGTGGGCCAAGTGACCGGAGCCGCCATGCAGGGCCTGATGCTGATTGCCGCCGTCGTTCTGCTGGTATGGGGGGCGGTCGTGCTCGTGCGCGGCGGGCCCTTGGGCGGGTGCCTCCTCTTCCTCTTGGCGGCCACCTGCCTGAGCTCGAACTTCTACGTGCTGGAGGCCGGACCCCTGCGGCTGACCATCGACCGCCTCCTCTGGGTCGCAGTGATGCTGCAATACCTCGTGTGGCGCCGCTGGGGCTGGGACGACCCCAAACCGCTGCGGACGCCGGACCTGGTGCTGCTGGCCCTGGTGGGCTACCTCGCCGTGCGGACGTTCACCGCCGACTGGCAGCGGGACGGCTCGGCGCCGGTCGTCCACCTTATCCTGTCGTACGTGATGCCCCTGGGCGTCTATTGGGTCGTGCGGCAGTCTGGCCGGACCTCCCGAGGTGTTGCGGCCATCCTGGCGTTCTTCACGCTCTTCGGAGTCTACCTGGCGGCCACCGTTGTCGCCGAGTACCGCCAAGCCTACGATCTCGTCTGGCCGAGGTACATCGTCGACACCCTAAGCGACAAGAAGCTGGAATTCATCGGCCGGGGGCGTGGGCCGCTGTTGAACCCCATGGTGACGGGCATCCTGCTGGCGACCTGCTGGGCCGCCGCACTGTTGGGCGCGGTGCGCCGGGGCAGCCTGCGGCGGGCGGCGGTGGCGCCCTTATGCTTGTTGTTCGCGGCAGCGGCCTACGCGACCATGACGCGGACCGTCTGGATGGGCGCCGCGCTCGGAGTGGCCATTGTGGCGGGCGCGTATATGCCCGCCCGCTGGCGGCTGCCGGTCCTCGGCTCCGCCCTGGTGGCCGCCGCGCTGGCCGCCGGCACGCACTGGGAACAGATCGTCGCCTTCAAACGAGACCGCGACATGACGGAGAAAGAGACCGCCAGTTCGGTCTACGTGCGGCCGGTGCTGGCCGTGCTGGCCTGGCACATGTTCCTGGACCATCCGGTCTTCGGCTGTGGCTTCGACCAGTACCTTCCCGAGCACAAGAACTACCTGGCCGACCGGTCCACCTCGTTGGTCCTGGAGAAGGCTCGCGGCGACATGCCCCACAACGTCCTGCTGGCCGTGTTGACGGAGACGGGCCTGGTCGGCCTGGGCCTGCTGGTGGCCTTGTTGGGCCTATGGGTTCGGGACGCCTGGCGGCTGTGGCGGGATGAATCGGCGCCGCCGGGGGCTCGCCAGATGGGGCTCCTGCTGCTGGCCACGTTGGCCGCCTACCTCGTCAACGGCGCCTTCCATCACGTCGCCTTCATCCCGATGAGCAATACGCTCTTGTTCTTCATGGCGGGAGTCACGGCCGCATGGCGGCCGGCAGACTCGCCCCGCCATTCATCGCCTTCTCCAGCGCCTGCCTGAGCGAGAGGTTGCCGTGGGCCGCGGTGGTGCAAGGCAGGGCGGGCCGGGCACCGGCGGGCACCGGGTTTCCGAAGGGGACAGTCCCATTTTCGTCGAACGAAAATTGGGACAGTCCCCCGCTTTTTGCTTCGACGGTGGTTAGCGGCAACTCGCCGGACCGCCGCGGGCTGACCGTGAGCATGACCATGCCCAGTCCGGCCGCCAGGCCGCCGAGAATGCCGCCCAGGAGGATCGTCATCGGGCTGGGGCTGACCGGCCGGATGCCCGCGTCCGGCGCATCGACCCGGCTGATGAGGCTGGCCGCCATGGCGCCGGCCCTTGCGGCGCGGGCCTCGGCCATGTTCTGCTCTGCCCGCTCGACGAGCTTGGTCCGATGGCCCGTTTCGGCCACGAGGTTGGCGTACGCGGCCCGAAGCTCCGCCAGGCGGCCGAGCCGGCCGGTCGCCTCCCCAAGCTGGGCCTCCAGCAAGGCGATGCGCCGCGAGTCCAGCCGCAACTCGGCCTCCAGGCTGCCCGCAACGACGGACAATTCGTCGTGCAGGTGGCCGGCCACTTCGTCTTCGGCGATCCTGGCCGCGATCACCAGCGGGTGTTCGGGGGACATGCGGCCCTTCAGTTGGGAGGTGCGGAGTTGGGCGTCCACGAGCCCATCCTTCAGCCGCTTCAAGGCGGGCTGCGACTCCAGGAGCCGGCTCGGCATGGCCAGCACCCCCTTGGGATCGCTCACCGAGGTCTGCAACATGGCGAGCAACTGGCGGTTGACCTGTTGGGCGGCGCGGGTGTGCCGCAGATCGCCGTCGATCTCGGCGGCGCTGCGCCGCAGCGCGCTGTCGCCCGAGGCCGCGTCGTGCATCCCGCGGAGTTCCGCCAGGTCGCACCCGAGTCGCTTTTCGATCGCCGAGAGCCGGGACGTCGTTTCGTCCAGGTCCGCCTTGGCCAGCCGGACCGTCTTGCTGAGTTCTTCGATCATGCTCTGGGCCTTGGCGTCGCGGATCTCCTGGAAGCGGGCCTGCAACTGGTCGCAGACTGCGCGGTTGAGCCGCACGGCCCGGTCATGGTCCGAATCCCGCACCTCCAGGTGGAAGATTTCGGCGGTGCCGAACTCGACCCCCTTGGGCGGCACGAGCGTCACGAGCCGCCGCACGGCGTCGATACTGCGCGGGCCGGGCCAGGACTCCTCGGAGGCGTAGTCGGCGGGCGGGCCGACCTGCCCGAGGGCCCCCTCCAGCACACCTTGGCTCTTGGCCAGTTCCAGGAGGGTCTCTTCAAGGCTCTTGAGTTCCTCGCTCCGGTTGAATTTTCCGGGACCCGTGTCGTTGTTCGTCGCCTCGTTGCGGAGAATGAGGGTCTGCGATGCCAGCCAGGAGGGCTTCGCCATGAGGGCATAGACGCCGGCAGCGGCGGTCACGAGGCAGGCCGTTGCCAGCCATCGGCGCCAGTAGGTCGCGAGGAGGTGGAGGACTTCACTCTTAGGGGTCGATGGCGTGGCGGTGTTCATCGTTTGGTTCTCCGGGGTGCGGAATCGGCGGGAATCCTGGGGATGCAAACCGGGTGCCAAAGAGAGGGATTGGGGATTAGGGATTGGGGATTAGGGATGCGAAGCCGCAAGCGGCCCTTAAATCCCCAGTCCCTAACCCCCAATCCCTAATCCCCAATCCCTAATCCCCAATCCCTCGGACTGGCGTTGCCGAAAAGCCACCGCGTTGCCCAAGTACATCAGCCGGGATTCGCGCCGCCCGGCGATCCCCCCCATGCAATGGGGGGGCTTTTGCGATTATTGAGCATGGCAATGGGGGGCTCTTGCGCTTTGTCGGCGGAGCGAGAAATACAGTTTGCTAATTGCTTATCGTGACAAACATTTGATTATGCAGGTCGTGGAATTCACTGCCTTGGAAGAACTCGCGCCCTACGCCGAGGCCTGGGACCGCCTCGCGGCCGGGGTGCCGTTTCGGACCTGGGACTGGACGAACTGCTGGTGGCGGCATTATGGCGGCCGCGATGGCGGCCGCTCCGGCTTGCGGCTGGCGGTCCTGGGGGTCTTCGAGCCGCCGGACCGCCTGGTCGGGCTGGCGCCGTGGTGCATCGACCGCCGGCCCTCGCAGGCCCGGGTCCTCCGCTGGCTCGGCTCGGGCGAGGTCTGCTCCGACTATCTGAGCGTGCTCTGCGAGCCGTCGCGGGAAGACCCGGTGGCGGAAGCCCTGGCGGACTTTCTGACGGACGGGGACGCTCGCTACGGCTCCGGGGACCTCCCCTGGGACCTGCTGGCGATCGAAGGGGTGGATGCCCAAGACGTGCCGACCACCCGGCTGATCCGGCACCTGGCCGACCGCGGCTGCCTGGTCTCGTCGCTGGCCGGCATGAATTGCTGGCGGATCGAGTTGCCCCGGACCTGGGACGAATATCTTGCCGCGCTTTCGAAGAGCCACCGGAAGCAGCTTCGCCGCGCGGAGCGGAACGTGCTGGAGCAGGGCCGGGCAGTGCTCCACACGGTCCAACGATTGGACGAGTTGCCCCGGGCGATCGAGACCCTCATCGATCTGCACCAGCGGCGGCGGCGCTGGCTGGGGGAGCGGGGCTCGTTCGCCTCGGCCCGCTTCGCGGCGTTCCACCGGGACGTCATGCCGCGGCTGCTCGCAAGCGGCCAGCTCCGGCTCCACCGGCTGGACCTGGATGGCCGGCCTGTTGCCGCCGAATACCAGCTCGCCGGCGGCGGTGTCCTCTACGCGTATCAAGGGGGCGTCGATCCGGCGGTCCTCGACGAGGAGCCGGGCCGGCTCATCATGCAGGCCACGCTCCGGCGGGCGATCGAGGAAGGATGCCGGGCCATGGACTTCCTCCGCGGCGACGAGCCCTACAAGGCGCACTTCCGCGCAGAGCCGCGGCCGAGCCTGGCGGTGCGGGTCGTCCCCAACCGGGCCCTGGCCCGCTGGCGGCACCGCCTCTGGCTGGCCGGCCGGAGCGTTAAGCACTGGGCCCTCGCGAAGCCGCGAGCGATAACCCCCGCGACGCAGTCGCGGGGCTTTTCCCAATCCCCAATCCCCAATCTCTAATCCCTCTCCATGCCCCTCTGGAAAGCCCTGCTCCTGAGTCCGTACTACGAAGCCACGCTGCCGCTGCGCTGGTGGAACGAGCTGCGGGCGTCGGCCCGGGGCCGCGTACCGCTGGCCGTATTGTGTTACCACCGGATCGCCGA
The DNA here is from genome assembly GCA_050014815.1 of Thermoguttaceae bacterium. GTDB lineage: Bacteria > Planctomycetota > Planctomycetia > Pirellulales > Thermoguttaceae > JBEKCP01. The sequence goes on from JBEKCP010000273.1 coordinate 5,155, forward strand.
CGACGAGGCGACGCCGTGGACCATCTCGAACCGCGCGTTCGCGCGGCAGATCCAGTGGCTCCGGCGACATTTCGAGATGATCTCCCTCGAGGCCGTGCAGCAGCGGATCCGCGCCGGAACCAGCGATCGGCCCGCCGTGAGCGTCACCTTCGACGACGGCTATTCGGAGAACTGCCAGCACGGCATTCCGCTATTGGTGCGGGAGAAGATCCCGGCGACGTGCTTCGTGACCGCCAGGAGCGTGCTGCGGGGCGTGCCGTTCGACCACGACGTGAGGTACGGCCGGCCCGCCGCGCCCAACACGCCGGAGCAGCTCCGGGCGATGGCGGCCGGCGGGATCGAGATCGCCGCCCACACATATAGCCACCCCGATCTCGGCCCAGTGACGGATACCCGGCTGCTTCACGCCGAACTGGTCGATGCCCGCGAGCAACTCCGCAACGTGCTGGGCTGCCCGATCCGCTATTTTGCGTTCCCTTACGGCGGACGCGCCAACCTCAGCCGGCGGGCGCTGGATTTCGCCTGGGCGGCGGGCTACGAAGCGGCCTGCTCGTGCTACGGAGGTTACAACCTGCCGGGCGATGACGGCTTCCACCTGCAGCGCATCCCGGTGGACTCCTCTATGCTGCGGCTGAAGAACTGGGTCACCGGCGATCCGCGGAAGCGCAACACGCCGCGTTTCGCCTGGGAACCGCCGGCCCTGGAAAAAGGGGACAGTCCCCATTTGTGCGAAGCAGCCTCCGGGCCGTTCCGGTAAATGGGGACTGTCCCCTTTTTCCCCTAGAACCGCGACTCCATGTTTCGACGTAGGAAGCTCCTGCCGCTTGAGGACCGCGGGCCGCTGCGGGTCATGTTCGTGCTGACGAGCATGCCGGTCGGCGGCCAGGAGACGTTGACGGTGGAATTGATCCGCCGCCTCGACCGCGAGCGGTTTTCGCCGGAATTGTGCTGTTTGAAGGAGTTGGGGCCGCTCGGGGCGGTGCTGGCCCGCGAAGTGCCCGCCCACAGCGGCCTGTTGGCCGGCAAATGGGACCTGCGGGTGCTGGAGCGGCTGGTGCGGCTCTTCCGCTCCCGCCGTGTGGACGCGGTGGTGACCGTCGGGGCCGGCGACAAGATGTTCTGGGGCCGGCTGGCCGGTTGGCTGGCCGGCGTGCCGGTGATCGCGTCGGCGCTGCACACCACAGGGTATCCCGACCGCGTCCAGCGGCTCAATCGCCCGCTGGCCGCCGTTACCGACGCCTTCATTGCCGTGGCCGAGGCGCAGGGGCGATACCTGGCCGAGCACGAGGGCTGCACGGCGTCGAAGGTCCGCGTCATTCCCAACGGGATCGACGTGGAGCGATTTCATCCGCGGCCGCCCAGCCGCGCGATCCTGGCGGAGTTGGGGCTGGCGCCGCACCCGCCGAGCGGGTCGCCGCCGGTGGTCGGCATCGTGGCGGCACTGCGTCCGGAGAAGAACCACGCGCTCTTTCTTCGTGCGGCCGCCCTGGTCCGCCGCGAACTCCCCCAGGCCCGATTCCTGGTCGTTGGCGACGGGCCCCAACGGGCTCCGCTGGAGCAGCTCGCCGGGCAATTGGGGCTCTCCGACGCGGTCCGCTTCCTGGGCACGCGGGCCGACGTGCCCGAGATCCTTTCCGTGGTCGATTTGGTGCTATTGACTTCGCACATCGAGGCCAGCCCCGTGTCGCTCTTGGAGGCCATGGCGTCGGAGAAAGCAGTGGTGGCCACCCGGGTGGGGTCGGTCGAGGAGGCGGTGGTGGACGGCCGGACCGGTTACCTGGTTCCGCCCGGCGATGCGGACGGCTTGGCCCGACGGACGCTGGAGTTGCTCACCCGGCGTGATCGGGCGGCTGCCATGGGCCGCGCCGGCCGGCAGCACGTGCTCGGCCGGTGGTCCCTGGACCAGATGGTTCGGGGCTACGAGGACCTGATTGCCGGGATCTATGCGGCCAAGGCGGCGGAGGTTGCCGCGGCGAAACCGCAAGCGGGTGCCCAGCCGGCCGCTAGCGCCACCCCCAGTGGGAAAAGGTGACAGGCACCGTTTCCCGGTGCGGTGGGGGTTGGCCTGGATCGTTCGCGGCGTTAGGATTACGCGGAGCATGGATACGATTCTTCTGACGAGGAACTGCCTGGCCGCGGTGGCCCGGCTCCTCAGCGGCGCCAGCGTCCGCTGGATCGACTCCCAGCCCGACACGTGCCAGCGGCTGTATTTCGCCAACCATACGAGCCATTTGGACGCGGTGGTGGTGTGGTCGGCGTTGCCTCCGGCGGTGCGGGAGTTGACCCGGCCGGTCGCGGCCAAGGACTACTGGACGAAGGGCCCCATCCGGCAGTTCCTGGCGACCCAGGTTTTCAACGCCCTCCTGATCGATCGCACCAAGATCAAGGTCCACCAGAGCCCGGTGGACGCCATGGTCCGGGAGATCGGCAACCAGTATTCGCTCATCGTGTTTCCCGAGGGAGGCCGGAGCGACGGCCGCGAGATCGGCGAGTTCAAGAGCGGCATTTACTACCTGTCCAAGAGGCGGCCCGACCTGGAGCTGATCCCCGTGTACATCGACAACATGAACCGGATCCTGCCGCGGGGACAAGTGCTGCCGGTGCCGCTACTGAGCCTTATCAGCTTCGGCCCGCCCATGTGGCTGGAGGCCGGCGAGCCGAAGCACGAGTTCCTCCGCCGGACGCGGGAGGCCGTGCGGCGCTTGAAGGAGATCGACTGAGGCCATGAGCGGAGTCCTGGAACTGAAAACGCTTCTGCTGGTGGGCGGC
>JBEKCP010000274.1:0-7902 GCA_050014815.1 Thermoguttaceae bacterium
AAGCGGAACAGGATCCGAGATTGGACAAATGCGAACAGGTCGTGGAACCATACGTACCCGAGCGAACGCCGGCCGCAGTAGACCTTCGCGGTCACCGTGGCGCCCGGGCGGCGGTCGGCCTCGGGAATCTCGTCGGTGTCGATCTCGACCTTGATCAGCACGGTGTTGCCCTCTTCCGGGCGGACCTCGGCGCTTTCGGCGATCTCCCGGATCGTCCCTTGGCGGGTCGTGCCCGGCTCCGTCGCCAGGATGTACGAGACCGGCAACTCATCGCCATAGCCGAGGTTCTGCCGGGCGCGGACGATGTGGCCCATGCGGTCCTCGGGCATGTGGAGTTCCAACTGCCACTTGCCCTTGGGATTGGCGACCCGCAGCAGGGCCTGGCCCTTCTGCACGGGCCGGCCCATGAGGCGATTCTCGAGGTCCCAGGTGACGACCATGCCGTCGATCGGGCTGACGACCGCAAGGTCCTCGAGATTCTTCTCCTGCACCTTGAGTTGGGCCTCCAGCCCGTGGAGCTTCTCGCGGGCCTCGGCCAGGTCGCCCAGGACCCGCACCTGCTCCTCCGGCCTCAACGTGTTGTCGTTGACCAACCGTTGAAGGCCCAAGACCCGCTCGACGGCCGTGTCCCGCTCGCCCTTGATCTCGGTCATGGCGTTCTTGATGACGGTGTTGCGGAGCTTCAGGAGCAGTTGCCGGCTCTTCACCCCGGTCCCGTGCTCGATCTTCCGGTCCGGGCGGTCCGGGTCCGCGGCGATCTCGGCTACCACGCCGTCGACCGCGGCGAAGACGTCGCGGCGATCCACCGGCTCCAAGGTCCCCGGCGAGTGGAGCTCGAACCGGGCCGGCCAAATAAACAAGACCAGCAGGACCGCCAGCACGCCGCCGCCAATGCTCAAGGTCTTCGGCAAGGTCCGCGCCTTCACCAGCACCCGGCTCTTGCCGATCGTCCGCCACACGGGCATCAGGAACAGGCTCTGGTGCTCCATGGCGTTGGCCAGCGCGGTGGAGCTGTGGCGGCAGACGACCTCGATCCGCTGCGTGAGCGCCGAGGCCACGCGGTTGTCCTCGATCTGCTCGACCACCAGCGCCCCGATGGGCTCCTCGGCGGCCTCGCGCTCGGCCGCGTCCGCCTCCTGGTCCGGCTTCGGCCGCCCCAGCGGCAGCACCGCGATCATCTTCGAATGGGCCTCGTCGACGTATTCCTGGATGGCGTCCTCGACCTGCGGGGCCAGGTCGCGGGTGTCGCCGGCGTACCACACCGGGTCGCCGGTGGCCACCACCGCCGTGGCCAGCTTGCCCAGGAGCCGTACGGTGTTCGATCGCTTGTCGAAAACGTCCTGCCCGCTCACCGCCTCGATCGTGCAGCGATTGCCGCGGCGGATCGCCACGCTGACCCGGTCGCATTCGATCAGGCGGCGGCCCTCGTTGGCGATCGTGTAGGCCGTCTGGATCGGCTCGAGCGAGGCGTGAACGCCCCGGGCAAATTCCTCCAGCCGCGCCCAAAGGACCTGGCGGTCCGAAAAATGCCGCAACTGGTGGCTCTTGAGGAACTCGCCGGCCAGGTCGCACATCTGCAACAGGAACCGCAGGTAGCCCTGCTGGATGTTCGGCGCGGCCTCGGTCCGCTGGAAGATCTCCACCAGGCCGACCGGTTCCAGGTCGGTCCGCAACGGGCCGAGGACCAGCAGAAACTCGGTCGGATTGGCCGCCTCGTCCCCATCCCCGCCTTCCCCAAAACCCGAGTGGGGCGGCACGATCATCCCCTGGCCCTGGGCCATGGCCTTGTACAGGAGCTGGCTGTGCCGCCGCTGGGCGTCCTCGTCGTTGGGAAGGTTGGTCTGCTGGAGATTGACCTGGTATTGCAAGGCGAGCTGGCCCTGATCATTGGTGGTCCACACAACCCCACCAATGGCTGCCAGCGCACTCACCACCCGGTTCAGGAACTCCCCGTAGAATTCCCCCGGTGTCACGCTCCGCTTCGATAACTCGGCGATCTCGGCCACCAGCGACTGGATCTGCCGCTTGGTCTGCTCGATCAACTGGGCATCGACGGGCTGGTCAATACTGCTCATTTGCCAATATCATCATTGCGCGGATGTCGTATCAAAGGTACCTCATATTTGGGGGTGCTACCGGGCGACCCCTCTTCCCCGGCAGCACTCACTGAAGTATATCCGACTGTGGGGCCTCATGGCGATGGGGATTTCGGACCACCCGGACGGCGCCCATTCCCCCGACCCGGCCATTCGGAGTATACTGCCCGATGGCTGGTGATCCGACACCACGAAAATGTCACGTCTAGCGGGCGGGCTTGCCCGCCGAGTGAATCGTGGGCCAACCCCGGCGGGCAAGCCCGCCCGCTAAACGTGTTTCACCCGACTGAAAGGTTGCTTTCGATGCGGCGAATCTGGTTGGCGATCCGGGCGTTCTTTGTTGTCTTGTTCAACTCGGCCGCGGCCTCTCGCGTGGCGGAGGCACTTGGCACAATCAGGGGGGAGCCACAGGCGACTACAATACCTGCGGATCATGCGACACCACCCGTCGGCAGGGCACCGGAAGTCAGGCGGAGTGAGGCCGTCACACTCCTGGCGGCCCTACAGCGGGAGGCCCGACTCGTCGATTTCGTCCAGGAACCGCTGGAAGGCTATTCCGACGCCCAGATCGGCGCGGCAGCCCGCGACGTACACCGAGAGTGCGGGAAGCTCTTCGAGCGGCTCTTTGCACTCCGGCCGGTCGCGGCCGAAGAGGAAGGCAGCGCGGTCGACATTCCCGCCGGGTTCGACGCCGGCCGCTGGCGACTCGTGGGCAACGTGACCGGCCAGCCTCCGTTTCGAGGCCGGCTGGTCCACCACGGCTGGGAGGCGACCGCCTGCCAGTTGCCCGAGTGGTCGGGCCGCGCCGGCGCGGCCCGGGTAGTCGCCCCGGTAGAGGTGGAGATTCCGTAGGAGCGTGGAGAAACCAGGCGAGCCGACCTGAAATACGAAATCCGAAATCCGAAATCCGAAACAATTTCAAATGACCGAAATCCTAAAGACCGAAACGGCCGTGTTTGGCACATTTGGTATTCGTATTTTGGATTTGTTTCGGATTTCGAGCTTCGTATTTCGGATTTTGAAAGCGCTTGACGTTCCCCAATCCCTATGAGTGCAAAGTACGTCATCGGCATCGACCTGGGGACCACCAACAGCGTGTTGGCCTACGCGGCGTTGGACGCCCCACGGCCTGCGTTCCAGGCCCTGCCGGTCCCGCAACTGGTGGCCGCCGGCTCGGTCGAATCGCGGACCATGCTGCCGTCGTTTGCCTATTTGGCCGGCGAGGAGCAGTCGGGCGGCTCCGCGCTGGATTTGCCCTGGGCGGCCGGTCGCACGTATGCCGTCGGCGAGTTGGCCCGGCGCTTCTCGGCCGAGGCGCCCGACCGCACCGTCGGCGCCGCCAAGTCGTGGTTGGCGCACAGCCGCGTGGACCGGCGACAGCCGATCCTGCCCTGGGGCGCCCCGGCGAGCGTGCCGAAGATATCCCCCGTAACGGCCTCCCAGCGGTACCTGGAGCACCTGGTAGCGGCCTGGGAGGCGGCCTTTCAGGACGCGCCGGCGGCCCAGCAGAAGGTCGTGCTCACGGTGCCGGCCTCCTTCGACGCCGCCGCGCGGGAACTCACCCGCGAGGCCGCGACGGCGGCCGGGTTGCCCCAGGACCTTGTGCTCCTGGAAGAGCCGCAGGCCGCCGTCTATGCCTGGCTGGCCGCCCGCGGCGACCTGTGGCGGCGGGCCCTGGGGCTGGACGACGTGCTCCTGGTCTGCGACGTCGGCGGCGGCACCACGGACCTGACGCTCGTCACCGTCGCTGAGGAAGAGGGCGATCTGGTGCTCCGCCGCATGGCCGTGGGCAATCACCTGTTGGTGGGCGGCGACAACATGGACCTGGCCCTGGCGCATTTCGCGGCCGGCCGGTTCGCCGAGAAGGGGGTGAATCTCGACCCGTGGCAGTCGATCGCGCTATGGCATTCCTGCCGCGCGGCGAAAGAGGCATTGATGGCCCCCGGCGACCTCGCCGCGCCGGACGGGGATCGGAACCCGACGTATCCCGTGGCCGTGCTCGGCCGCGGCAGCCGCATGATCGGTGGCACCGTGTCGATCGACGTCGACCGCCAGAGCGTGAGCCGGCTGTTAGTGGACGGATTCTTCCCCGAATGCGGCGTGGACGAGCGGCCGGCGCGGCGATCGGCGGCGGGCTTCCGTGAGCTCGGCCTGCCCTACGAGACCGACACGGCCATCACGCGGCACGTGGCGGCCTTCCTCCAGGCCCACGGAAAGCCGCAGGGCTCTCCGGTGCGGCCCACCCACGTGCTCCTCAACGGCGGCGTCTTCAAGGCCGAGGCGATCGCCCAACGGCTCCTCGGCGTGCTGGGCCAGTGGTTCGCCGATGCGCCGCCGCGGCTCCTGGAGGGCCGCCACGACCTGGACCACGCCGTCGCCTGCGGGGCGGCCTACTACGGTTGGACCCAGCACCGCGGCGGCGTGCGGATCCGCGGCCCCGCGGCCCGGGCCTACTACGTCGGCATCGAGACGGCCGGGTTGGCGATTCCCGGGGCCGGCCGCCCGCTGCGGGCCTTGTGCGTCGTGCCTATCGGCATGGAGGAGGGCACCGAGACCGACGTGCCGTCGGAAGAGATCGGCCTGGTGGTAGGCGAGTCGGCCCAGTTCCGCTTCTTCAGCTCCTCGACGCGGAAGGAGGACAAGCCCGGCACCGTGCTTTCCGCCTGGACGCCCGACGAGTTGGAGGAGACCGACCCGTTGGTGACCACGCTGCCGGCCGCCGACGAGGTCGAGGGGGACTACGTGCCCGTCCGGTTCCACTCGCGGATCACGGAGTTGGGCGTCCTGGAGCTCTGGTGCGCCGGCACGACGGTCGACCGCCGGTGGAAATTGGAGTTCAGCGTCCGGCAAGAATGGAATCTGCGAAACGGCGAAGCCGGAGAATGACCCAATGTTGAGCGTTCGCACCATCGTCTCCGCGGTCCGGACATTCGTGTATGGCGGCATCGCGACGGCATTTGTCATCCGAAGCGCCGAGACGCCGAATGCGTTGGATGCCGCGTTGGCGGGCGGCGCGCTGGCCGATTATCTGACCTGGATGATCCGCACCATCGTCCTGCTTCCGACGCACCTATGGCATGGATGCTACGATTGCTGTATCAATCTCGCCTTCGGCTGGCTCCTATGGCGCTTTGCCGCGCCGAAGGCAGAGATGGACGGCGAATCTATCGCGACGGCGTTCCTCGTTTTCATGCTCGTGGCCGCGGTGAAGCTGGCCTACTACACCATGATGTTCGCCGAGAGTGAAGACGCTGATTGAGATCGAGAAGTGGGTCGGAATGCCCCCCGACGCCCTTTTCTCACAAGCCTTGCGGCCGCTTCCTCGCTTCCTTCAAGGGGAGTCGCACTTTGTTAGGGTCGTTCACGACCCTTTCCGCCGAAGGCGGTTTTCGGCCCGGCGTTCACGCCGGGTACATCAGACCCATCGCCGTCCCTCACTCTCCCGTGCCCGCCGCCGAAGGCGGCGGGCACGGGAGAGTGAGGGACAGATCCGCGAGAATGCCTTGCGACCCGTGCTGAAGCACGGGCCTAATACCGCCTGCGGCGGGAATGCCCGTAAACGGGCATGCGAACGCATGAAACGTCATCGAGTGGCAGAGCGAAGGTCACAAAGAGCAACCTGCATCACGCACCCCAATCGAGCGGTCGCCCCTATTCTCCTCCGGCTCCGGCCAATTATAATGTGCCTATGGCCCTCATCATCCTTCGCTGCATCTTTATCCTGGCGTCCGCCGGCCTGGGCGTGACGTTCGTCGGCTCGGGCTACATCTCCCCTGACTCCGAATGGGGCGCCTGGGTGGTCCTCGGCGGGCTGCTCCTCCTGTCGCTGGGCGTCATCGCCCTGGACGTGGTCATCCGGCGGAAATCGCTCGATGTCATTTCGTCGGTCTACTTCGGCCTGATCGTGGGGATGTTCCTCGCCTACATCGTCGGCCTGGTCGTCCACCCCCTGGTGTCGAGCGTTGCCAACGAGCGGATACACAACGCCATCAACCTGGTGCTGGGCCTGGTGTTCTGCTACGTGTGCATCAGTCTCCTGTTGCAGACCAAGGACGATTTCCGGTTCATCATTCCCTACGTGGAGTTCGCCCGCGAACTCAAGGGCAGCAAGCCCTGCATCCTGGACACGAGCGTGATTATCGACGGGCGGATCGCGGACGTCGTGGAGACGCAGGTCCTCGACGGGCAGTTGATCATGCCCAAGTTCGTCATCAGCGAGCTGCAGGGCATTGCGGACAGTTCCGACCGGCTCCGCCGCAGCCGGGGCCGCCGGGGGCTGGACATCCTCGCCCGGCTCCGCGCCAACCCGAAGATCGACATCGAGATCTTCGAGCGCGATCTGCCGGAGTTTGCCGGGCAGCCCGTCGATCTGAAGCTCGTAGCGCTGGCCAAGCACCTCAAGGGCCGCCTGGTCACGAACGACTACAACCTCAACAAGGTCGCCCGCCTCCACGACGTCCAGGTGCTCAACCTCAACGACCTGGCCAACTCGCTGAAGCCGACCTTCCTGCCGGGCGAGCACATCTTCGTGCGGATCGTCAAACCGGGGGAGGAGGCGGGCCAGGGGGTCGGCTATCTCGAAGACGGCACGATGGTGGTGGTCGAGTCGGGCCGGGAGCACGTCGGCGAGCAGGTCGCCGTTGGGGTGACCAGCGTCCTACAGACCAGCGCCGGCCGAATGGTCTTCGGCAAGTGCGAGAAGGATTAGTACCGCGACGGGTAGTATCCGGCCGGGTACCCATATCCGCCGGCGTATCCGTACGGATTTCCGTAGCCCATCCGCGCCGTCTTGGCCGGTGGAGGCGAGGGGGCGGGCTTGGGGGCAGGCGTCGGTTGCATCTGCATCTCGCCGCCGGGGACCATCTCGGGAGCGCCGGCAGGCATTGGGGCCGGGCCGGGATACGAGCCCCCCTCCTGGTTGCAATGCGAGCATCCGCGGCGGCCGGTCCAGTTGCCGTGCTCGTCGCAGGGATCCCAGCAGTCGGGCGGGTCGCTGTGCCATTCGCCGGCATAGCACTCGCCGCAACCAGAGCCGCACTGGCATGGACAGTGGAACAGGTCCGTGATCCAGCGTAGGGGATGGAACCACCAGAGCGGACCGTAGCAGTTGCACTGGACACAGGGGCCGCATGAGCCGCACGACGGGCCACACGACGGGCCGCACGACGGGCCACAGGGGCCGCACTCCGGCTGGCAACCGCCGCACGGGGCCCCGCAGGCGGGACCGCCGTCGCAGCAGGCCGGCCCGCAGACACGGCCGGCGCACGGTTGGTGAACCGGACCGCACCCAGGACCGCACGCCGGGCCACAATCTCCATCGCAGCACGGGCCGCAGCCAGAACCGCACATCCCGCACGGCCGCCCAAACAGCGGCCCCTGCCAGAACCCGCAACAGCCGGTTGAGACAACCAGCAGGCCGCATCCAAGGCTCAAAAGTATTAATCGTCTGATCATGTTTGCCTGTCTCCTTTTGCGCGAACCCAAACGTCCGTTGGGGCAGCCGTTGGCGACAGCCCCCCCTACACCGTGCGCGGCCGATAGCGAGACGTTTTCTGGAGGCGAAACGTCGTATTTCAGCCCGCGCAAACCGTAAAACATGAGGCCAGATCGGATCGTCAACCCGGCCTTACGATCGTTATCGGCAGAAGAACCGGAAAAATCGAGATAATCGGCACGACCGTCATTTGCACCGCCGCTTCCCTGCCTTGCCATGCCGGGCGAAATCCGAAATTCAAAACCCGAAATCCGAAACAATCTCAAAATCAAAGACTCAAATGACGGAAACGCCGGCTCGCCAACTATTTCG
>JBEKCP010000275.1:0-7884 GCA_050014815.1 Thermoguttaceae bacterium
GCGGTGATTTCGATCACGATCACGCTGGCGGGCGGGATCGCGGTCTTCCAGCTTCCGCTGGCGCAGTATCCGCAGATCGCCCCCCCCACGGTGAACGTCAGATGCACCTATCCCGGCGCCAGCGCCCAGGTGGTGGCCGAGACGGTGGCGGCGCCGATCGAGCAGCAGGTCAACGGCGTCGAGAACATGCTCTACATGTCCTCCCAGTGCGCCAACGACGGCTCCTACATGCTGTCGGTGACCTTCAAGCAGGGCGTGGACCTCAACATGGCCCAGGTGCTCGTGCAGAACCGGGTGAACCTGGCGATCCCTCTCTTGCCGGACGTGATCAAGGCGACGGGGGTGGCGACCAAGAAGCAGTCGCCCGACATCGTCATGTCGGTCAACATCAACTCGCCGCACGGCAGTTACGACCAGCTCTATTTGAGTAATTATTCGCTCATGAACATCCGCGAGGAGCTGGTCCGCCTGCCGGGAGTGAGCGACGTGACGATCCTCGGGCAGCGCGATTACAGTATGCGGATCTGGGTCGATCCGGAACTGTTGGCCGTCCGCAACCTGACGGCCGACGACGTGGTCGCCGCCATTCAGGAGCAGAATGTTGCGGTGGCGTGCGGGCAGATCGGCATGCCGCCGGTCCCGCCGGGACAGGCCTGCCAGATCACCCTCTCGACGCTCGGCCGGCTCGTCGAGCCCGAGCAGTTCGCGGACATCGTCCTCCGCGCCGACGCCGACGGCCGCCTCATCCGCATACGGGACGTGGGCCGCGTCGAGTTGGGCGCCAACAATGAGGACATGGGCTGCCGGCTGGACGGCAAGACCTCGGTCGGCCTGGCGGTCTGGCAGCTCCCCGACGCCAATGCCCTGGAGCTCGCCGACCTGGTCCGCGCCAAGATGGACGAGTTGGCCAAGGCGTTTCCGCCCGACATGATGTACCAGATCCAGTTCGACACCACCCCCTACACCCGCCAGACGATCCAAGAGGTGGTCAAGTCGCTCCGCAACGCCGTGCTCCTGGTGGCCTGCGTAGTCCTGTTGTTCTTGCAGAACTGGCGGTCGGCCGTCATCCCGCTGCTGGCCGTGCCCGTGGCCATCATCGGCACCTTCGGCGTCATGGCGGTCGCGGGCTTCAGCCTCAACAACCTGACGCTGTTCGGGCTGGTGCTCTCGATCGGGATCGTGGTGGACAACGCCATCGTGGTGGTCGAGGCGATCGAGCACCACATCGAGCAGGGCCTGGCGCCGCGGGAGGCGACGATCAAGGCCATGTCGCAACTCTCCGTGCCGTTGGTCGCGATGGGGTTGGTCCTCAGCGCGGTATTCGTGCCATGCTTGTTCATCGGCGGGATCACGGGGCGGTTCTTCCAACAGTTCGCGCTGACGATCTCCAGCACGACGATCATCTCGACGTTCAACTCGCTGAGCTTGAGCCCCGCGCTGGCGGCGATCCTGCTGCGATCGCGGGATCGGGAGACGCACGAGCCGCTGCCGCGAGCGGCGTTCGCCTTGCTGGCCGGGTGGGCGGGGTACGCCCTGGCGGCCCCCTGGCTGGCCGATCTCCAGCCGTGGCTGGCGGCCCACCTGCCGCGGGTGGCCGACCTGCTCCAGTCGGCCGTGGCCCTCGTGCCCGGGCAGATTCGCGCGTGGATCGCACAGTGGCTGCCCTGGATTCTGGCCGCCGCCGGAGTCCTGGCCGGCTGGCTCGCGGGGCGGCTCTTGAACCGGGCGCTCCGCTGGGGCTTCGGCTGGTTCAACCGCGGCTTCCGCGCCTCGATCGCCATGTATCTCCGCTCGGTGCGGTCCCTGTTGCGATGGACCACGCCGACCCTGATCGTCTACGTCCTGCTCTTGGGGCTCACCTGGTGGGCCTTCCGGCAGACGCCCAAGGGATTCATCCCCGTGCAGGACATGGGCTACCTGATGCTCAACGTGCAACTGCCCGACTCCGCCTCCCTGGAGCGGACCCGCCAGGTCATCAGCCGCATCGAGAAGGTCGTACTGGAGCCGCACAACGGGGTGAAGCACGCGCTGGAGGTCGTCGGGCTGTCATTTGCGCTGAACGTTCGCGCTTCGAACATGGGCTCGATGTTCCTGATTTTGGACGACTTCGAGGACCGCCGGGCCCCCGGGCTCTACAGCGAGGCCATTGCCAACAAGCTGCGGAAGCGGCTCGCTGCGGAGATCCCGGACGCCGACGCCAAGGTGTACCCGGCGCCGCCGATCCGCGGCGTTGACCGGACCGGCGGGTTCATGATCATGGTCGAGGACCGCGGCGACGTGCTCGGCCCCGCGCCGCTCCAGGAATTCGGCGACCAACTGGTCCAGGCCGCCAACCACCTCGTGCGCCCCGGCACCGAGATCAAGCAACTCGTCGACCTGATGAACACGTTCCGCGCCAAGGTGCCCTGTTATTACTTCGATCTGAACCGCCCCGAGTGCCAGGCCATGGGCGTGCCCCTGACAGGCGTCTTCGATGCGCTGCAGGTCTACCTCGGATCGCTCTACGTCAATGATTTCAACCGCTTCGGGCGGACCTGGCAGGTGATCGTGCAGGCGGAAGCTCGCTACCGCACCCAGAGCGAGAAGCTTGCCCAGATGAAAGTCCGCAACAACCAGGGGGGCATGGTCCCCTTGGGGGCGGTGGCCGACGTGCGGCCCGTCAACGGCCCCCAGATCCTTACCCGTTACAACACGTACCTGGCCGATGGCATCAAGGGCAACGCCGGACGCGGCGTCAGCTCCCGGGCCGCCATCGACCTCATGGAGAAACTGGCCGGCGAGAAGCTGCCCCGCTCGACCTTCTGCGAATGGACGGGACTGGCCTTCCTGGAATTGCAGGCGGGCAACACCGCCATGTATATCTTCGGCGTTGCCATCCTGATGGTCTTCCTCATGCTCGCCGCCCAATACGAGAGCTGGTCGCTGCCGCTGGCCGTGATCCTGGTCGTGCCCCTGTGCCTCTTGTGCGCGGTGGCGGGGGTGTTCCTCACGCACGCCGACATCAACATCTTCACGCAGATCGGCTTCGTCGTGCTGGTGGGCCTGGCCAGCAAGAACGCCATCTTGATCGTCGAGTTTGCCAAGCGGCAGCGGGAAAAAGGCGTCTCGCCGCGGACCGCCGCCCTGGGCGCCTGCCGCCTGCGGCTGCGGCCCATCGTCATGACCTCCTCCGCCTTCATCCTCGGCGTCAGTTCGCTCCTGGTGGCCCACGGGGCGGGAGCCGAAATGCGCCGGCTGCTGGGAACCGCCGTCTTCAGCGGAATGCTCGGCGTGACCCTCTTCGGCATCTTCCTTACACCCGTGTTCTTCATCGTCGTCGACCGCGCCAGCCACTCGCGATTCTTCACCTCGCAAGGCACGCGGGTGGTGAGCGATATCCTGCTCATCTGCTTGACCTTCGGGATCGCGGCCAAATGGCGCCGCCGGGATCCGCTGGACGAGCCGCCAGCGGAGGACGCGGAGAATTGATCCGGACGAAGCCCGGACGCAAGCACGAAATCCGAATGTCGAAATCCGAAACAAATCCAAAATCCAAAATCTAAAATCCAAAATCCGCAACCCCCATGTTCTCCAACTTCTTCATCCACCGGCCGATCTTCGCCTCCGTGCTGTCGATCATCATCACGCTCTCCGGCGGGATCGCGCTGTGGACGCTGCCGATCGCCCAGTATCCGGAGATCACGCCGCCCACGGTGGAGGTCTCGGCCGTCTATCCCGGGGCCAATGCCCAGGTGGTCGCGGACACGGTGGCCGCGCCGATCGAGCAGCAGGTCAACGGCGTGGAGAACATGCTCTACATGTCGTCGCAGTGTACCAACGACGGCGCTTATACGCTGACGATCACATTCAAGGTGGGGACCGATCTGAACATGGCCCAGGTGCTGGTGCAGAACCGCGAGTCGCTGGCCGAGCCGATCCTGCCCGACCTGGTGAAGCGCAAGGGGGTGTCGGTCAAGAAGAAATCGCCCTCCGTGCTGATGATCATCAACCTGTTCTCGCCCAACGGCACCCAGAGCGACCTGGACCTGAGCAACTACGCCACGATCCAGTTGCGGGACGAGCTGGCCCGGCTCCAGGGCGTGGGCGACGTCAGCTACTTGGGCCAGCGCGACTACAGCATGCGGCTCTGGCTGGACCCGCAGAAAATGTCGGCCCGCAACCTCTCCGCCGACGACGTCGTGCTGGCGATCCAGCAGCAGAACGTGCAGGTGGCGGCCGGTCAGATCGGGCAGCCGCCGGTCCCCAAGGGCCAGGCCTTCCAATACACGGTGACGACGCTGGGACGGCTGGCCGACGCCGACCAATTCGCCGACATGATCCTGCGGACCGACGCCCAGGGGCGGATCCTCCGCGTGCGCGACGTCGCCCGGGTCGAGCTGGGCGCCCTGGGTTACGACCAGACTTGCACGATGGACCGCCGCCCCTCGGTGGCCCTGAAGGTCTATCAACTGCCCGGCACCAACGCCCTGGACACGGCCACCCGGGTGCGGCAGAAGATGGAAGAACTCAAGAAGCGGTTCCCCGAGGACATGCAGTACGACATCGTCTACGACACGACGCCGTTCATCCGGGAGTCGATCAAGGAGGTCTTCAAGGCCCTCCGCGACGCTGTGCTCCTGGTGGCGCTCGTGGTGCTCCTGTTCCTGCGGAACTGGCGTTCCGCCGTCATTCCGCTGGTGGCCGTCCCGGTGGCCATCATCGGCACCTTCGCCGTCATGGCGGCCTCCGGGTTCAGCCTGAACAATCTCACGCTCTTCGGACTGGTGCTGGCCATCGGCATCGTGGTGGACGACGCCATCGTCGTGGTCGAGGCGGTGGAGCACCACATCGAGGCGGGCCTGCCGCCCCGCGAGGCCACCATCAAGGCCATGTCGCAGGTCTCCGGCCCGGTGATCGCCGTGGGACTCGTGCTCAGCGCGGTTTTCGTGCCCTGCGCGTTCATCGCGGGCATCTCGGGCCAGTTCTTCCGCCAGTTCGCCCTGACGATCGCCACCTCGACGCTCCTCTCCGCGTTCAATTCGCTGACCTTGAGCCCGGCCCTGTCCGCCCTCTTGCTGCGCCCGCGGGAGGTGGAAGAGGCCTCCGGCGAGGTGCTCCCCCGCTGGGCCTTTCCCGTCCTCGGCTTCTGGCTCGGCTACGAGTTCCTCTCGCCGTGGCTCGTACCGTCGCCGGGCCGGCTTCCGCCGGGCTGGGGCGATATCCTGTCAAATGCCCTGCCGTGGGTCGTGGCCGCGGTCGCCGCGATTGCCGCGCTGGGCGGGTCGAAGTTCCTCAACCGCTTCTTCTTCCGTTCCTTCGATGCGTTCAACCGGCATTTCAACCGGGCGACGGGCGTCTACGGCCGGTTGGTGGGCATGTCGCTCCGCGTCAGCCTGCTGGTGGTGGTCGTCTACTGCGGACTGCTTGGGACGACCTGGTGGAGCTTCACGCACACGCCTACCGGCTTCATCCCCATGCAGGACAAGGGCTACCTGCTGGTGAACGTGCAACTGCCGGACGCCGCCTCTTCGGAGCGGACCGCCGACGTCATGCGGCGGATCGAGGCCATCGCCAGGCCCGACGCCAAGCCCGCCGCCAACGCCCCCTACAACGGCGTGCGGCACACCCTGGCCATCGCGGGCCAATCGCTGCTCCTGGGGGCCAACGCGCCGAACTTCGGGGCCATGTACGTCGTGCTGGACGATTTCCACCGCCGCGCCAAGGCCGGCCTCACCGCCGACGCGATCGCCGACGACCTGACGAGCAAGTTCCAGGCCGAGGTCCCCGAGGCCGACGTCAAAATCTTCGGGGCGCCCCCCGTCGACGGTCTGGGCACCGCCGGCGGATTCAAGATCATGGTCGAGGACCGCCGCGGCACGGGCGCCGACGCCCTCCAGGACGTCAGCCAGCAGATCGTGGCGGCGGGCAACGCGAACCCGGGGCTCACCGGCCTCTTTACCAGCTTCCGCGCCAATACCCCCTGGCTCTTCCTCGACATCAACCGCGCCCAGGCCAAGACCATGGGGCTCATGCTCAGCGACGTCTTCGATACGCTCCAGGTATATCTCGGATCGCTGTACGTCAACGACTTCAACAAGTTCGGCCGCACCTGGCAGGTCAACGTGCAGGCCGAGCCCGACTACCGCCGCCAGATCGAGGACCTCCGGCAACTGAAGGTCCGCAACGCCCGGGGCGCGATGGTCTCGCTCGGCTCGTTCAGCAAGGTCGTCCCCGTCAGCGGCCCGGTGATCATCGCCCGCTACAACATGTACCCCTCCGCCCCCATCAACGGCAACGCCGCGCCGGGGGTCAGTTCGGGACAGGCGATCGATCTGATGGCCGCCGCCACGGAGGAAAAGCTGCGGCCCGGCATGGAGGCCCAGTGGACCGAGCTGGCGCTCTTGCAGTTGGGCACGGGCAACACCGCCATGAAGGTCTTCCTGCTGGCCGTCATCCTCGTCTTCCTCGTGCTGGCCGCCCAGTACGAGAGCTGGTCGCTGCCGCTGGCCGTGATCCTCGTGGTGCCGATGTGCCTGTTGTTCTCGGTGGTGGGCGTGGCCGCCGCCGCGATGGACATCAACATCTTCACCCAGGTGGGGTTCGTCGTGCTGATCGGCCTGGCCAGCAAGAACGCCATCCTCATCGTGGAGTTCGCCAAGCGGGAGCACGAGCGGGGCGCCTCCCGCTGGGACGCCACCGTCGCCGCCTGCAAGCTCCGGCTGCGGCCCATCATCATGACCTCGCTGGCCTTCATCATCGGCGTGATTCCCCTGGCGCTGGCCGAAGGGGCGGGCGCCGAAATGCGGCGGACCCTGGGCACCGCCGTCTTCAGCGGCATGCTCGGCGTGACCCTCTTCGGCATCTTCCTCACGCCCGTCTTCTACTACCTCATCCAATGGGCGGCCGACGCCGCCAAGGCACGGAGAGAGCAGTAGCCCGGATGTTTTCTCTAGCCCAGACGTTTACGTCTGGGGTGGAAAACGATTCTCATCTTTTCTTCTTTGGCCCCGTTAACGTCGTGGCCCGGCAGTACAAGCGGCGGCTGAGCGGGACCAAAACCTCAGCATCGGGTTGCAGCCAGCGTCTGTCAAGCGGCCGAAACGAAGGTCCGCCGCGCGTCCGCAAGTCGTCGCGGCGCCCGCCGCACCCCTATTGCAGGGGGCTCGACGCTTCGTCCCAGCGGTTATGAAGAAACGATGGACCACCACACCAGCACACCATCTGTCGATAACCAAGTCCCCCCGGGCACTCGCTTCGGTGTGATTCCGATCTCCGGACCGTGAATTCTATCGCCCAAAGCCCCTCCGCAGCGAGAGGCCAAAACTCAGTGGCCTAACGCTGGCATTCGCCAAGACGTCTACCATACATTGATCAAGAACGAGTAGCGAGGTCTGAGCGGCAGAACTATCCGACGGCGTTACTGGTGTGGCTGCTGGTTCCAGGCTCTTGTTCAGTACGGTATCCGTGGCCTTGGCCAGAGTAGCGGCATTCCGCACGGCCGCCAGTGCCGTGCGCACCGTCACGTGTTTACTGTCGGTTTTCGCCAAGTCGGACTCCGCCGGCATTTGGACGGCCGACGCGAGTACATGGTCTATTGCCGCCGCGCGGACACCAGCAGACGCCCGCGCCGTAAATGTGAGCGACTTGCTGCTAACAACGGCGCCGCTCGCTGGACGAGGCGGAATCGCCGTAGCCGGAACAACGGCTTGCACCAGGTCCGACGAAGTCGCCATCGGGGACACGGGCGGCCCCAGAGGCACAACGCGGGTCGGGTAGAGCACATCGGTTGTGGACGGCAAAGGCGCCCCAAGGACAGGCGGTTCATTGGCGATCGCCAGCGGCACAACCGTTACATCGGGCGGAGATACCGGCAGCGTAGGTGCCACGACGCTCTGCTCCGTTTCC
>JBEKCP010000276.1:0-8977 GCA_050014815.1 Thermoguttaceae bacterium
GGTCGTCTTGACGCTTCAGCACGGCGCGCCGCCGCCGGTCTCTTTCCAAGGTGAAGGGCCAAACGGCGTTCTCGCGGTCGGGAAGCAAACGCTCAGGCTTGCCGACGGCCGGATTTCCTGGGAGAAGTGACACACCATGATGTCAAAACGAAAGGCCAATTGAATGTCAATCCGATCCTCGCTGCTGTTCGGCATCAGCCTGTTAGCCGCCCAGGCGCTGGCGTCCCCCGCCAGCGCCGCCAGCCGTGCGACCGACGCCAAGTTGTCGCCGGCCGATGTCAACGCCGAAAGCCTCCGCCGGGCAATCGAACACCTGTCCCAGAGCTACGGCGACCTTTATCCGCGCGGCAAGGAATTCTTGAACCGTCTGAGCGAACTCGAGACGTCGCCCAGCCGCGAGGCGTTGGAGGCACTGCGGCGCGAGGCCCTGCTGGCCAATCCGCTTCTCGACTTCGACAAGCTGCTCATGGTCCGCCGTGCGGTCGGCGGCGGCACGCGCGACGCCAGGGGCAAAGTTATCGGGGCCAAGCCGTTAGGCCTGCCGCAGAACTGGCAGGGCAACTGCGCGCTGCCCAATCGCGGCTTCGACAACGAGATCGCCGTACTGTCGCCCGTGCGCCCCGGCGGGAAGGTCACCACGCTCTACAAGCCGGAGAAGCCGGCCTTCGTCGGCGACGTGGATCTGCACTTCGACGGCCGCAAGATGCTCTTTTCGTCGATCGGCGCGGGCGGCCGCTGGCAGATTTTCGAGATCGGCGTAGACGGCGAGGGTCTCCGCCAGGTGACCCGCGGCGACCAGCCGGACGTGGACAATTACGACGCCTGCTATCTGCCCAGCGAGAAGATCGTCTTCGGCTCGACGGCCTGCATGCAGGGCGTTCCGTGCGTCGGAGGCGGCAACCAGGTGGCCAACCTCTACCTCATGGACCCCGACGGGAGCCACGTCCGCCAGCTCTGCTTCGACCAGGACCACAACTGGTGTCCCACCGTGATGAACGACGGCCGGGTGATGTTCAGCCGGTGGGAATACAGCGACACGCCCCACTACTTCACGCGGCTCCTCTTCCACATGAACCCGGACGGCAGCGCGCAGACGGCCGCCTACGGGAGCAATTCCTACTGGCCCAACTCGATTTTCTATGCCCGGCCCGTGCCGGACCATCCCACGCGGGTGATCGCCGTCATTTCGGGCCATCACGGCGTGCCGCGAATGGGCGAACTGGTGCTGTTCGATACGGCGCGGGGACAATTCGAGGCCGACGGCGCCGTCCAGCGGATCCCCGGCTACGGCAAGAAGGTCAAGTCCGTCATCGTCGACGGCCTGGCAAACGGCTCCTGGCCCAAGTTCCTCCACCCCTACCCGCTCAGCTCGGAGTACTTTCTCGTGTCGGCCATGCCCAGCGGACAGTCCTCGTGGGGTATCTACCTGATCGACGTGTTCGACAACATGCTGCTCCTGGCCGAGGAGCCGGGCGTCGCCCTGCTGGAGCCAATCCCGCTGCGGAAGACGCCCCGCCCGCCGGTCATACCCGACAAGATCCAGCCGGAGAAGCAGGACGCCGTCGTTTACCTGAACGACGTCTACCGCGGGCCGGGACTGACGGGCGTCCCGCGCGGCACGATCAAGTCGCTGCGGGTCTTCGCGTTCCACTACGGCTACCAGCACCTGGCCAGCCATACGTACGTCGGCATCGACGGCCCTTGGGACATCCACCGTATCGTCGGCACCGTGCCGGTGGAGCGCGATGGGTCGGCCTTGTTCAAAGTCCCTGCCGATACGCCCATCGCCGTCCAACCGCTGGATGCCGAGGGCCGGGCGCTGCAGATCATGCGAAGCTGGTACACGGCCATGCCGGGCGAGACAATTTCCTGCGTCGGCTGCCACGAGCGCCAGACCGATTTGCCGCGGGTGATTGCGACGCAGGCCGCCGCCCGCAAACCCTCCGAGTTGAGGCCGTGGTTCGGGCCGGCCCGCGGATTCTCGTTCAAACGCGATGTCCAGCCGGTCGTGGACCACTACTGCGTCGAGTGCCACAACGGCCGGCCGCAGCCCGACGGCACGGTGGCCGCCCCGGACCTGAGCCCGGGCAAGGTCGGCTCGTTCACGCGGGCCTACACGGCGCTACACCCTTACGTCCGTCGCCCCGGCCCAGAGAGCGACTACCACCTCATGCCGACCGCCGAATACTGCGCCAACACCAGCGAGTTCATTCAGATGCTCAAGAAGGGGCATCACGGCGTGACGCTGGACCCGGAGGCTTGGGAGCGGCTCTACACGTGGATCGACCTGAACGTCCCCGACCATGGCACTTGGGGCGAGTTCCGCACGGTGCCCGGCAAGCAACACGAGCGCCGCTGCGAGCTGCGGAAGCTCTACACGGGGGCGGACGACGATCCGGAGGCCGTTCCCGACCTGCCGACGCCGGCATTCGCGAACTCGCCAAAGCCGGCGCAGGATGCAACCCGGGGAGAGCGGGCGGCGATTCCGCAACTGGCCGGCTGGCCGCTCTCAGCCGACGAGGCCAAGAAGCGGCAGGCGGCCGCCGGCATTGCGGTCGAGCGAACGATCACGTTGGGCGAGATCAAGTTGCCGATGGTTCTCATTCCCGCGGGCGAGTTCGTGATGGGTTCCAACAGCGGCGACGCCGACGAAGGCCCTGCGCACGTGGTCAAAATCGAAAAGCCGTTCTGGATCGGCAAGTGCGAGATCACCAACGAGCAATACCGCCTCTTCGATCCGTCGCACGACAGCCGTTACATCAGCGTATTCGGCAAGGACCAATCCAGCCGCGGCATTCCGGTCAACGGCCCGCAGCAGCCGGTGGTTCGCGTGCCGTGGACTGCCGCCGCGGCGTTTTGTCGATGGCTTGCGCAAGAGACCGGCGAGCGGTTCTCGCTGCCTACGGAGGCCCAGTGGGAATATGCCTGCCGCGCGGGCACGGCGACGCCGATGAACTACGGAGCCGTGGACGCCGACTACTCGAAGCTGGCCAACCTGGCCGATGAAACCCTCAACCTGCGGGCGAATTGGCACGTCAAGGACAAGTTCGCCCGGGACGGGGCGAACGTCAGCGCCGACGTCGGTCGCTACGCCCCGAACGCCTGGGGGTTGTGCGACGTGCATGGCAACGCCGCCGAGTGGACGGCCTCGATCTATAAGCCGTATCCCTATCGCGCGGGCGACGGCCGCGAGCCTTCCGCGGAGCAAATCACCGCGCTGGCGGACAAGCCGGGCGAAGAGTGGCCCTCGATGGTCGTCCGCGGCGGCTCGTGGTACGACCGCGCGAAGCGGGCCACGTCGAGCTTCCGGCTGGCCTATCCGGCGTGGCAAGGCGTCTACAACGTCGGCTTCCGCGTCGTCGTTCCGGTCGATGGCCCGCGGTGAGCAGGACATCCAATGCCAGGTGACACTGCCTCTTTTGAATAACGGACTGGAGGGCAGTACGCCTCTGCGCCCGGCCGATGCCGCCGGTAAGCCACAACCGACCGTCCGGTGACGCGGAGGGTGGAAGGCGAATCACGAAGACCCGAAAGAGCAAAAGCCCGAAAGCTTTCACGCCCTTCACACCTTGCTGATCCCTGTCCCCTGTCCCCTGACCCCTGTCCCCTGACCCCTGTCCCCAATCCCCAATCCCCAATCCCCAATCCCCAATCCCCAATCCCCAATCCCCAATCCCTGACCTTGGCCTGCTTTTGGGCTCAGGTTCGGTGCCGCGTTGTCGGGTCGCCGGGGACTTGTTGGCCAGCCTGTAGAGAAAGCCTGTTTTGGCCCGGTCCGGGCCGCCGGCGCAAATCTGTTGTGCGGCATAGGTTTACGGCGCCGCCGGACGCCCGCCTGCCGGCCCCCTGAAAGAATGAAACGGCCAGTTGTCAAAAAAGATTTGGCGTAACTGCCGTGTATGCAATGGGTTGCGCGCACCCCTCTTCTTGAGTTTCTGGTAATTGCGGTCAAAAAACTAAATGGGTAATTTACGGCATATAACTCGTTACTCCGTAACATCTTAGGACTTTGCATTTCCGGCCCCTGAAACCCCCATTCTGGCTAAAACTCGGGCAATTAAGTGCCCAAAAGGTCCGTTTCGGGCCCAAAGTGGCCGAAAAGTCCCTGCGCCGGGTTGAGGCCCGCAGGGCCCGAATTGTTGGGCCGGGAAGGAAGAAAGGGATTGGGGATTAGGGATTAGGGAAGAGAGAGGGGGAATCACGAAAACGCGAAAGGGCGAAAGCCCGAAAGTTCCCTTCACACCTTGCTGTCTCCCTGTCTCCCTGTCTCCTTGTCCCCTTGTCTCCCTGTCTCCTTGTCCCCTTGTCTCCTTGTCTCCTTGTCTCCTTGTCTCCTTGTCTCCTTGTCTCCTTGTCTCCTTGTCTCCTTGTCTCCTGCCCCCTGTCTCCCTGTCTCCCTGTCTCCCTGTCTCCCTGTCTCCTTGTCTCCCTGTCTCCCTGTCTCCCTGTCTCCCTGTCTCCCTGCCCCCTCGCCCCTCGCCCCTAATCCCTACCTCGCCCCCGCTTGACAAATGTATATGGTTTGATACCCTTGGGGGCATCGGCGTTTGACGTGTGTCGTGGGTGCCCGGCCGAACGGGCAGCCGTTCCCCCGATTACTCTGATCCCGCCGATTGTGAGGGGATACGGCAGGGTGGCTACTGCCGCCAAGGGGGTCTGTCATTGCCCAGAGCCTTCGGGTACAATTCTTCACGAAGCGCGATCGGACCGGCAAAGGACGTCAAATGGGTGGGACCCCACAGCAATATTCCTTCTCGGGACACGAGACGTTTCCGTTTCGTTATCCTTGGCTGAAGAAGGGTTTCGACGCCGTTGGTGAGGATGGGGACGTCTTCCTGCGCGAAGACGCAATCACAACACTCGGTGTCGGCAAGAACATGGTTCGATCAATCCGCCACTGGTGCCTGGCGGCAGGTGTCCTTCAGGAGAACCGGGAGGGAAAAGGCGGCGCGCTCAAGGGGACTGACTTTGGCACGCTGCTCCTTGCAGACGGCGGACTCGACCCCTATTTGGAAGACCCCGCGACCCTTTGGGTATTGCACTGGCAGATCGCGTCAAACCGATCGCGGGCGACAACATGGTTCTGGGCCTTCAGTCATTTCCACGAGCCAGAGTTCACAAGAGACTCCCTAGCCGCGGCGCTCCTGAAGTGGACGCAAGCTTTGGGCCGCAAACAAGTGGCAGCCAGTTCGGTCAAACGCGACGTTGACTGTTTTTTGCGCACCTACGTGGCGTCCCGCCAGAGCACCGGCGAGATCGCCGAGGATTCGCTGGACTGTCCACTGGTTGAACTCAACTTAATCGCCCCATCGAGCGATGGCCAGACGTACCAGTTTCTCCGGGGAGGGCGGGAGGAATTGTCGGACGCGGTGCTCCTCTTCGCGGTAGTACGATTCTGGGATACTTTTGCCCCGGGTTCCGAAGCACTTGCCCTCCACGACGTTGCCAGGCAGCCAGGAAGCCCTGGCCGCTATTGCGCAGCGCCGAGGTAGACGTTGTTCCGGTGCCAATTCAGGAATCGCTTTGCCATCGCCTTGTTGCGAGGCTGAACCGCAAGGCACCGGTTAACCAGCGACTCAAGCGGAAGGCCGCCGTCCTGTTGAGCGACGAAAGCGCCGGCCATACAGATGCGCTCTTCGTCGTCTATCCCGAGAATCCCCTTGTCAAACGCCCAGTGATGCAGCTTGCAGAGCGCGATGCCGTTTTCCACGTCATCGGGGCCGTGGAGGGAGTGCCAATGAATATGTCCGGCGTCGATCCCCGTCGCCTGCCCGTTCAGTACCGCGTGGAATCCGCAAAACGCGCAGCTATACCGGAAATTCTCCAGGACGTCGATCGTAAACTGTTGGTCGCGCTGCGGCCGACGGCGACTATCCAGACGGTCGAGCCCTAGATCTTCGCGGATATCGCCGTGTAGGGTTTCCGGCCACCACTCGTTTAGGACGGAATCGACGACGCGTGCCCTCGCGTCTCCGGAACTCCTAAGCAGGCGAAACACTTTCGGCCGAAACGCGCCGTACGACTCCAGACGGCGCAGGTCGGAAATCAACGCCGTCGTCCCCGGCGCGTACTCCCGCTGGGTCCTCAGGACCCAAAACGGCGACGACCGCAAATGACAGAACGGCTGTTCCGGTTTCGGCCCGCTGTCCGCTGGCCGTCCACCATGCTCGCGGATCAAGCGCCCCAGCTTCTTTTCGATGTCGTCGAAGTGAAAGCGATTCTGCTCGGCACGGTCGTTCTCGATCTGCGAGACCAAGAGCAGCAGTAGAAGCGGTTTCTTCAGTGCAGCGCCAAGGCGGTTTGAGGCATGCACCTTCATGGACCGGATTTGCTCCAGCAGTTCATTCAGCTCTTGAAGATCATCCGGACTCATTGTGTTGCTCGCGATTCGGCTGGCGTAACTCCGTCGAGGACGCGGTGGGCCCATGGCCCAGGACATTGTGGTTGCTCCCGCGAGTCCATGCACTCTAGGTTGAGAACTAATGCTGGCGACGCCTCTCGAACCCGCCGCTTCCCCTTCGGCTAAGGCAATCGCCAGCCATTGTACCACGCTCCCGGGCGTAAAGCGTTGGCGGTCGGCCACGATGGGGTCAATCCTCGCGGACCGGAATCTTGATTATAGGGCCGGGTTGGCGAGCACACCACGGGTACCCTGGACACGCCGACGGAGGTCCGCTACGATTCTACGAAGTGGCGCAAGTTCACGCGCAAATGGCAGCCGGCGAACCGCGTCGGAAACAAGCCGGTTGTGCGCCTGGGCGGCCTCGGCGCTTATGCCGCGGGCTGCCGACGGGCGACCCGGCCATGATAGATCGCGCAGAAATCGCACATAGGGGGCTACCGTGAACAGCCGGCCAGCCGCAGGATGTCCGTTCTGCTCCATGGCGAGCGAGCGCATCCGCGAATCGTGCCAATATGGATTCGTTGTGGACGACGCGTATCCCGTAGCGTGCGGCCACACGCTCGTCATTGCACGGCGCCATACACCGAACTTCTTCGATCTTACACCCGAGGAGATTGTCGCCGTGATGGGGCTACTTCGCTCCGCAAGGGAACGCATCGACCGGTCGCTGCGACCCGGGGGGTACAATGTCGGCATCAATTTAGGCGAAACCGCCGGCCAGACAGTGCTGCATGTACATATCCACCTGATCCCGCGATACGCCGGCGATTCCCCAGATCCGCGCGGGGGCGTTCGTAACGTAATCCCTGGCAAAGGGTACCAACGAGTTTGCAACGAAAGCGGAGGGAAGCCATGGGTAATCGGACATTGATGCCGGTCCTTCGATGCAAGGTCGATACATGGCGGTATTATATCGGTCGCATGAAGTACGCAGAGGCGGCCCGGGAACTCCAATCTCCCTGCCAACTTGGTACCAATTCTGAGTTGGGCATGCTGATCCAGCGCGGCATTTCCGCTCGTACGAAGGGCATCACCGAGTATTTGCTCAAGTCGAAACACCGTTTCCTCGGCGGCATCGTGGTCGCGGCGTGGGGCGGTGAGCCGAAATACACGGCAATGTCGATGGAGGACCCCGACGGCATGCTCCAGGGTTTGGACCGGGAGTTCGGCGTCCTCGCGTTCGACGGATCCCAGCAATATTTCGTGCTCGATGGGCAGCACCGCCTCCGCGCGATTAAGGATGCAATGAAGCAAGACCCGGACCTCGGCAAGGAGGACATTTGCGTCCTCCTTGTCACGCATTGGAATACGCCGGAGGGGCGGATGCGGACGCGCAGGCTTTTCGCGAACATCAACCGCAACGCCAAACAGACGGGAACGGCGGAGAACGTCGCACTTGATGAGGACGACGGTTTTGCCATTCTAACCCGACGCATGTTGGACGACTCCGGTATCTCGGGCTGGATCTCCCGGCCGCTATGATGAACAAGGCGGTTCGCCCATCTGACGACGTTTTGGACGAGAGCTACGACGTCCTTAGCGGGCGCATTAACGACCTCCTTGAATACTGCGGAAACATCCGGGCACGGCTAGAAGCGGCCGTTTCCGCGAGAGACGTGCGCGCCCCGAAAAACGCCGAGGGGGAGGGGCACCCGTTCATGCGACCTGTTGTCCAGAAAGCAGTGGCGAGGGTGGCGCTGGAGATTTTACAGCAGAACAGGGCGACCTGGGAGGATATCGTCCTCAGACTGTCCGAATTGAAGTGGGAGATGGCCGCCGCGCCGTGGGAGGCCGTATTCAACGTCGAGGCCGGAAAAATGCTCGTGGGCAAGGACAACACCGTTAACCTCGCTGATCTCCTGCATGCCCACCTTGCCCCCGCGAACCTTCAGGCGATCCGGCGAGCGCGCAAGGCATTTAAGGAAAATCGGGGCAAACAGTACCCTGTACAGGAAGAAGAGCTGGCGAAACGCTTGCCACAGGAGGATGTTCCGCCCCTGCCCGAAATCAGTATCGAATTGCCCACGGAGATTTCCGCAGATAGCGATAATGAGGCAGATGCCCCCGTTGCAGCAGAGGCATCAGCGACATCTGCGGAGTGACGGCAAGACGATCGGACTTTCGATATGAAGTCTGCAGCGCCGGCGGGTTCTGGTGCAACGCTGGAGTGCCCCGGGTGTCGGCGTCGCCGCCGGCAGCGTGACGTTCATGGCCGGCGCCACCACGCTCGGCACGGCAGCGTTGGACGCCAACGGCAATGCAACGCTCTTTACGGCGTCGCTACCGGTCGGGAGCGACGCGATCACGGCATCTTACGCAGGCAATGGTAACTTCATCGCCAGCACCAGCGGCAATTACATCGAAACCGTTAGCGCGGCCTCGGGCAAGCGCATGACGACGGCTTCGCTCGCCGGCGCCGCCGACATCGCCCCAAGCACGAGCGGCGGGGTGACGCCGACGGTACACACTGCGGTCGCCACGGCGGTGGCCTTCGGTCCAACGGCGGCCGTCAACCGGCCCCTGGCGCCGGCAGCGGTGGACCACGTCATGGCCGCGGGAGATTAGACACGAGTC
>JBEKCP010000277.1:0-7812 GCA_050014815.1 Thermoguttaceae bacterium
GCGGACGATGCCGATGACCGGTCCGTTGCGGGGCATGGTCTTGATGTCGCGGAGCCCCTTGCCGCCACGGCGCTGCGTGCGGTAGAACCGCTGCGAAGAGAGCCCCTCGCCCGCTTCCTCCTCGTCGCCTTCCGGCTGCGGGGCTTCGTCCTGCAGGGCGAGGTCGTCCGCTTCGCTCTCGGCATCGTCCTGCTCGGCCATGCCTTCCGCTTCGTCGCCAATTTCGTCGGAAACCGTCTCATGCTCCGGCTCGGCCGCATCGAGGTTCGGGCCGAACAGCGTCCGCTTGCCGTAGCCGTTGGCACAGGCGGTCAGGAGCGTCGCCTCGGGATCGGCCACCACCATTCCCACCACCCGGTCGTCGCCCACCAGGCGGATGCCCTTCACGCCGCTGGCCCCGCGGCCCATCGCGCGGGCGTCCGACTGGCGGAAACGAATGGCCATGCCGTCGGCCGTGGCCAACACCAGCTCGTCGCCCGGCTTGGCCACGCAGACGTCGACCAGTTGGTCTCCTTCGCGGAGCTTGATGGCGATGATCCCGCTGGGCCGCGGACGCGAGTAGGCCACCAGGGGCGTCTTCTTCACCAACCCCCGCGCCGTGGCCATCACGAGGCAATGGTCGGGCCGATCGAAATCGCGGACGGCCCGGCAGTCGGTAATCTGCTCCCCCTCCTGGAGATTGAGCAGGTTGACGACGGCCCGGCCGCGGCTGCCTCGCCCCAACTGCGGCAGGTCGTAGACCTTCCGCCAGTAGACCTTGCCCAGGCTCGTGAAGAACATCAGGTACGAATGGGTGCTGGCGACGAAGAGGTGCCCGATCGGGTCTTCCTCTTCCGTCTTGGCGCCGGTGAGCCCCTTGCCGCCGCGGTGCTGGGCCCGGTAGGCCGTGACCGGCGTGCGCTTGATGTATCCGTTGCTGCTGATCGAGACGACCATCGTCTCCTCGGCGATCAGGTCCTCCAGGTCGATGTCGCCGATTTCCTCGCCGCTGATGTCGGTGCGGCGGGGCTCGGCGTGCTTGCGCTTCAGCTCGCGGAGGTCGTCGCGGACGATGTCCAGGATGTTCCTGCGGTCGGAGAGGATGCGGTTGTACTCGCCGATCCGCGCCAGGAGGTCGCGGTGCTCGCCGGCGAGTTTCTCCTGCTCGAGGTTGACCAGTTGCCCGAGCGTCATGCGGAGGATGGCGTCGGCCTGCACGGGGGTCAGGGAGTACGATTCCTGCCGGCCGCGCTCGGACTCCAGCACGGCGAACCCTTCGTCGCCCAGCGCGGTGCGGAGCATGGCGGAGGGCGTCTGGATCTCGATGAGTCGCCGCTTCGCCTCCTCCTGGGTCCGCGACGTGCGGATGACCCGGATCACCTCCTCGATCTCCGCCAGGGCCAGCAACAGCCCCTCGACCGTGTGCTTCCGCTGCCGGGCCTTGGCCAGCAGGTGTTGCGTCCGCCGGCGGATCACCGTCTCGCGGTGGCGGAGGAACTCTTCGAGCAATTCCTTGAAGTTGAGCACCCGCGGCTTGCCGTCCACCAGGGCCAGGAAGTTCAGCGAGAAGGTGTCCTGGAGCGGCGAGAACTGGTAGAGCTGGTTCAAGACCACCTCCGGATCGGCGTCCCGCTTCAACTCCAGCACCAGGCGGACCGGCTCCTTCAGGTCGCTCTCGTTTCGCGTGGCGGAAATGCCGGCGATCTTGCCCTCGTTCACCAGCGCGGCGATCCGCTCCTCGACGCGGTCCCGGGCCTGCTGGTAGGGAATCTCGTGGACGATGATGCGATACCGGCCCTTGCCGTGCTCCTCGATCGTGGTGCGGGCGCGGATGACGACCGTGCTGCGGCCGGTGTGGTAGCCGCGGCGGATCCCCGCCCGCCCGCAAACGACGCCGCCCGTGGGAAAGTCCGGCCCGGGAACAATCTCCAGCAGTTCGTCGATCGAGACGTCGGGCTCGTCGATCACGCGGATCAAGGCGTCGCAGATTTCGGCCAGGTTGTGCGGCGGGATCGAGGTCGCCATCCCGACGGCGATGCCCTGCGAGCCGTTCACCAGCAGGTTGGGGAACTTCGACGGCAGGACCGTCGGCTCCAGGTTCCGCTCGTCGTAGGTCGGGATGTAATCGACCGTGTCGAGCTTCAGGTCCTCCAGCATCAACGCGGCAAACGGCGACAACCGCGCCTCGGTGTACCGCATGGCCGCCGGCGGCAGACCGGCAATCGACCCGAAGTTCCCCTGCTTGTCCACCAGCACGCAGCGCATGTTCCATTCCTGGGCCATGCGGACGAGGGTGGGATAGATGACGCTTTCGCCGTGGGGGTGGTAGTTGCCGCTGGTGTCGCCGGAGATTTTGGCGCACTTGACCCGGCCGGCCCCCGGGGTCAGGCCCAGGTCGTTCATGGCGACCAGGATCCGCCGCTGCGAGGGTTTCAGCCCGTCCCGCGCGTCGGGCAGGGCACGGCTGACGATCACGCTCATCGCGTACGTCAGGTAGCTGTTCTTCAGCTCCTCTTCGATCGGCTGAATCAGAAGCCGCCCCCCCTGGATATCACCCCCCTCCGGCAGGGGTTCGTCGGGGATTTGGTCTGCCGGCTCGGGTAAGTCGGCCGAGTCGGGTGGGAGATTCGAGTCGTTGGACAAGGCGCGTCCTCTCGCCGGCACAAATCGTGAAAGAAAGCCGAATTATACCGGCGCGGGACCGATCCTACAACGACTCCTCATCGACCCCGTCGCCCGGCGAGACCCACTCCGGGACCACGCTGCCTCCCAGGGCCGTCCGGAGCAGTTCCCGCACTTCGGAGACCACGGCCTGATGCCGGCTGCGGATCTCGTCGTGGGCCCGCCGGACCTCGGCCTGCTTTGCCCGCAGCGCCTGGTGGTCGTCCAGCAATTGCGGATCGACGGCAAGCAGTTCGTCCTGCTGATGTTCGGCGACCATGGCCTCATGTCCCTTCAGGCACTCCTCGTGCCCGCGGATTGTCTGGGCATGCTCCTGGAGCAGTTCTTCCGCCTCGGCCCAGGCATTGGCGACCGCGGTCAGCCATCCCAAGACCCGCCGCTGCTCGCCCCGCCAATGCTTGATCTCCTCCAGCCACTCGGCATCTTCCCTTTGGGCCTCGCGGTTTTCGCGGGCCAGGGTCTCGATATCGACGACCTGTGTCTGCGTCATGGGATTCTCCCTTGGGATTCCTGCGACTTTTTATCACCAGGCAATATTACAAGGGATGGTGTCAAAAAGGAAAGCCATCAATATGGGGGGCGATATAACGTTTAGCGGGCGGGCTTGCCCGCCGGGGGACACGGTGGGGTGGAAAAGTCGGGGCGACGGGCCATGGGGTACTGAGTACTGAGTGCCGAGTACTGCGTACTGAGCACCGGGTACTGAGGACTCCGTACTGAGTTCCTGTTGCAGACACAACGTCGGGAGGGGGGCGAGTCCCGTCAGAGAAGAGGCTGAACTCCAGCGAACACCGAAGTGTCCGCATACGCGCGAAGTACCCGCATGATACCCTCCGCAGGAACGGCAAGACATTTATTCTGCATTGACACGACCGTCGCGGCAAGCCGATCACCCTATTCTATGCTCCGTGGTTGCGGCTTGGTCTCGCCGGGGCCGCCCAACCTCATCACGCGGTCGGGGGAGACCAGCTCGTCGAACTCCGCGCCCGTCAAGAGGCCGTGATCGACGAGCAGCCGCCGCAGGCTCTGCTGGGCGTCTTCGCCGGTCTGGTTGAGATGTTCGGCCAGGTGCTGGGCCGCCTCGTAACCGATCCGCTCGACCAGGGCGGTCAGCGTGGCGGTGCTGTTGTGGACGTGGCGACGGCACTGGCAGCGGTCCGCCTCGATGCCCAGGACGCAGAGCCGCCCCAGGATGTCGCACCCGCGGGTCAGAAGGTCGATCGATCCCAACAAACTGTCGGCCACCAGCGGCAGGAAGGCGTTCAGCTCGAGGTTCCCGGCCGAGCAGGCATGGACGATCATCTGGTCCAGTCCCAGCACGGACATGGCCGCTTGGGCGACGCACTCGGGGATGACGGGGTTGATTTTGCCGGGCATGATCGAGGAACCGGCCTGGCGTGGCGGCAGCCGGACCTCGCCCAACCCGGCGTGCGGCCCGCTCGAAAGGAGCCGCAGGTCGCCGGTGATCTTCAACAGATTGCCCGCCAGCGTGCGAAGGATGCCGCTGACCTCGATGAACACGTCGGCATTTTGCGTGGCCTCGACGAGGTTCTCGGCCCGGGCCAGTCCCAGGGAGGTGATTTGGCGGAGCTGTTCGACGACGCGGAAGACATACTGTCGCGGGGCGCCGACCGTCGTGCCGACTGCCGTCCCGCCCAAGTTGACCACGCGGAGCCGCTCCTGGCACTTGTAGATGCGCCAGCGGTCGCGGGCGATGGCCTCGGCATAGGCGGACATCTCGTGCCCGAGCGTCACCAGCACGGCGTCTTGCAGTTCGGTGCGGCCGATCTTCACCACGTCGGCAAACTGTTTCTCTTTCTGCTGGAAGGCTTCCAGGAGGGCAATGACCGCGGGCTCCAGGGCCCGCAGGGCCTCGATGGCCGCGACGCGCAGCGCCGTCGGATACGTGTCGTTGGTCGACTGGTGGAGGTTGATGTCGTCGTGGGGGTTGACGGCGTCATAGTCGCCCGGGGGGCGGCCGAGGAGTTGGAGGGCCCGGTTGGCCAGCACCTCGTTCACGTTCATGTTGGTCGAGGTGCCGGCGCCGCCCTGGAGGGCATCGACGATGACGTGGGCGTCGAGCTTGCCGTCAATCATCTCTTGGCAGGCGGCCTCGATGGCGGCGAACTTGGGTTCGTCCCAGGAGCCCAGCTCGTGGTTGGTCCGGGCCGCGGCCAATTTGACGGCCCCGTAGGCGTGGATCAGCCGGGGGTGTACCGGCCGGCCGGCCACGGGGAAGTTTTCCACGGCCCGCAACGTATGGATGCCCCACAAGGCGTCGGCCGGCACCTCGCGCTGGCCCAGGAGATCGGTTTCCGTGCGGCTCATTAGTGGCTGGTGGCTGGTGGGTGGCAGGAAGCACGAAATCGGAAGCACGAAATCCTAAACAAATCCAAAATCCAAAATCCAAAATCCAAAATCGTACAAGCCACCAACCACTCCTTCAGAAGTGCAGATCCCTCGCCCCTGTCTCTCGGATCCTTCGCAGCCGCTCGATAAGATCGTTCTTCCGTTGGCCCTCGGGCAGCTTGGCCAACTCCGCTTTGATGGCGTGTATGCCCGCGGCACAGGTCTCCGCCGAGCCGTAGTCCATCAGGTACTCGGTCAAGGTGGAAAGCGCGTTGGGCGTGCAGAACTTCTGGATGAACCCGGGGATGGCAAACTCCATGAAGTGCTCGCCGGTGCGGCCCAGCCGGTAGCAGGCGGTGCAGAAGCTTGGCAGGTAGCCGTCGGCCAGGAGCTCGCGCATCACCTCGTCCAACGGGCGGATATCGCCCAACTGGAACTGCTCTCGCTCCATGACCTGGGCGTCGCCGGCCTCGGTGTAGCCGCCCAGTTCGATGCGGCTGCCGGCGTCGATCTGCGAGACGCCGAACGCCATCACCTCGCGCCGCAGGGCGGGCGTTTCCCGGGCAGTGCAGATCAGGCCCGTGTACGGCACCGACAGCCGCAGGATGGCCACCAGCCGCTTGAAGTCGTGGTCGCTTACCAGATGGGCGTCGTCGAGCCGCACGCCGCTGGCCGGCCGCAGCCTGGGGAAGCTGATCGTGTGGGGCCCGACGTTGTAATGCTCCTGGAGGTGCAGGGCGTGGGCCACCAGGCCCAAGACCTCGAACCGCCAATCGTGCAGCCCGAATAGGGCCCCGATGCCCACGTCGTCGCAGCCGGCCTCCATGGCGCGGGCAACGCCGTCCAGCCGCCACAGATAATCGCTCTTGCGGGTGCCCTGGGGGTGGACGCGGGCGTAGGTGGCGTGGTGGTAGGTCTCCTGGAATATCTGGTAGGTGCCGATGCCGGCCGCTTTGACCATTGCGTAGCCGGCGTGGTCCAGCGGGGCGGCGTTCAGGTTCACCCGCCGGATGCCGACCGGAGCGGCGGGGGAGGGCGACTCGGGGACTGTCCCAATTTTCGTGTTAGCGAAAATGGGACTGTCCCCTTCTGACGGTCCTTTCTTCTCACGCACCGCGTAGACCCGCCTCACGCAGTCGGCCATGAAGGCGGCGTCGTAGCGGGGGTGCTCGCCGAAGACCAGGATGAGCCGCTTGTGCCCTCGGGCCAGGAGGGCCTCGACCTGGACCCGCAGGTCCTCGTCGTCGAGCGTCCGCCGCACCACCTCGCGATTCGATCGGCGGAACGCGCAGTAGATGCAGTCGTTCGTGCAACTGCTGCCGACATAGAGCGGGGCGAACAGCACGATCCGGTTGCCGTAAACGTCGCGCTTGAGCTGCCTGGCGGCGTCGAAGATCTGCTCGCACTCGGCCGGATCGTCGGCGGCCAGCAGCACGGCGGCCTCCTCCAGGCCCAGCGGCTCCTTGGCCATGCTCTTGGCGATCACGTCGCGGAGCCGGCCCGGCGGCGGACGGCGTTCCAGCAAGGCGCCGATCCGCGGCTCGTCGATAAAGTCGTAGCCGCTTGCACTGAGTTTCTTGCAGTCAATCGTTGTGGACATCGATATACCGGGGCGAATCACCGCGGCCGCTGCCGACGGTGCGGCCGAGACTCTCCACGCGGGCCGCCACACAGACGCGGCACTGGCCGTCCGTCTCCAGCAGGCACGCCTTGTTGGGATAGATTTCGTAATGGACGCGATACTTGGGCGGGGTGAGGTTGGGCATGATCACGTTGGCGCCCCGCGCCAGGCCCAATTCACGCCCCCGGCGAATGTTCAGCGTCGCCAGCGCCGTTGTGCTCGGTAGGTTCGCACGCGGACACGCCAGCCGCGACAGGGCAATCACCTTGTAGGTCATCAGCTCGGTGGCGGGAACCTGGTCGACAAGATTTTGGATTTTGGATTTTGGATTTTGGATTGGAAGAACCCGGTCTCCCTTTCTCCTTGTCTCCTTGTCTCCTTGTCTCCCTGTCCCCAATCCCCAATCCCCAATCCCCAATCCCTCTCCTGCCCCCAGCGGCGTCCCCGGATGCGCCAAGTACGGCCCGACCCCAATCATGTCCAGGTCCAGTGTGCGGAACAACTCGATGTCGCGGGCCAGGTCGTCGTACGTCTGTCCCGGGATGCCGATCATCACGCCGCTGCCCACCTCGTAGCCCAACCGCCGCAGCGTGCCCAAGAGCGCGATGCGGTCTGAGGTTTGTCCGGGCCTCGGCGGGTGGATCCGCTCGTAAAGCCCCCGGTTCGAGGTCTCGAACCGCAGTAGGTAACGGTCTGCTCCCGACCGCCGCCACAGGGCCAACTCGTCCTCATTGCGCTCGCCGAGGCTCAGCGTGACCGCCAGAGGCACGCTCTCCCCTCTCCCTTTGGGAGAGGGGCAGGGGGTGAGGGCGGGGGTGAGGGCCTTGATCTGCCGCACCAACTCGGCCATCCAGTCGGCCGTGATGCCCGGATCTTCTCCCGACTGGAGGACGACCGTACCGTAGCCGAACTCGACGGCCCGGCGCACGCAGCCCAGGACCTCCTCTTGAGACATGCGATAGCGGGGCAGACCGCGGTTCTCCGCCCGGAGGCCGCAGTACGCGCATAGCCGAACGCAGTGGTTCGACAGCTCGATGAGTCCCCGCAGGTACACGGCCCTGCCGACGCCTTCTTGGCGGGCCTGATCGGCGCGGCGCCAGAGTTCGGCCAAGCGGGCCTCGTCGGTCTCGCGAAGCCAGTCGGTAATCTCGGAAAGCTGCATCGGGGCGAGCATGCGCAAC
>JBEKCP010000278.1:0-7809 GCA_050014815.1 Thermoguttaceae bacterium
AGGGCCCGCTGCCAACGCTCGTCGAGCTGGACGACATCCGCGGCGACCTCCACGTGCACAGCACGTGGACCGACGGCATCGCCACGATCGCCGAGATGGCCGAAGCGGCTAAGGCGCGCGGGTACAAGTACGTCGCCATCACCGACCACTCGAAGCGGGTCACCATGGTCAACGGCCTGGACGCCGCGCGGATCCGCGAGCAATGGGCGGAAATCGACCGGCTCAACCGGCGGACCGAGGGCATCACGATCCTCAAGGGCGTTGAGGTCGATATCCTGGAACGCGGCGGCCTCGACCTGCCCGACGACGTCCTGGCCGAGGCCGACTGGGTCGTCGCCAGCATCCACTACGGCCAAAATCAATCTCGCGAGCAGATAACCCGCCGCGTCATCGGGGCCCTGGAGAACCCGCACGTCGCGGTATTCGCGCATCCCACGGGCAGGATGCTCAACAAGCGCAAACCGTACGAGATCGACCAGGATGCGGTGATGCGGGCGGCCCGCGATCACGGCAAGATGCTCGAATTGAACGCCCACCCGCTGCGGCTCGATCTGGACGACGTGGCCTGCGCGGCGGCCAAGAACCTCGGCATCCCGGTGGTCATCTCCACCGACTCGCACCGGCCGGAGGGGTTCCTCGCCATGCGGTACGGCATCCTCCAGGCCCGCCGCGGCGGCCTCACCCGGCGGGACGTGGCCAACACCCGCACCTGGCCGCAACTGAAGAAGATGCTCGGGCGGTGAATGAAACACGTAGTCCGCACACTCCGTGTGCGGAATCCGGCACACGGAGTGTGCCGGCTACATGACGGCGGCCGCCGCAACAGCCCGCAACCGGCAATTTCTGCCGGTTTTCGCAGGGTCGCAGGGTCTCTTATGGGCCCCTTTGCGGGGAATCTCGTCAACTGCCCTTGACCCGGTTTGCCCGACGGGGTATTTAACCGCTCCCTTCTGCCGTACTAGGATTGTCTTGTCGTAAGAATGCCGCACGAGTTGTTCAAGAGACGGCCCGATGGAACAGGGCCGGCGCTCTTGAAGGAATAAGGAGACTCGTTTTGGAAACGACCGCAAGAATACTTGCCGGCTGGACCGCAGTCGCCCTGAGTGTTTCAGCGGCAATCGTGGCAGGGTCGCCGTCGGGCTGGGCGGCGGAGCCTGCAATGGCCCCCAGTGCAGCCCAGGCGGCGGGCGCCGATCTTGGGCCGGCCCAGCGGAGACAACAATCGGACGACTTGCTCAACCGCGCCCGCGACGCCATGGCCGGAAACGACCTGGCAGCCGCCGACGCGCTAGTCGCGCAGGCCGAATCGCTGGGCGTCCAGTACCCGGCGATCTACTTCGGGGACACGCCCGCGAAGGTCCGCCGCGACCTGGATCGCGTGCGGAACGCGGGAGCCAATACGCCGTCGTTTTCCAGCCAGGTGTTCTCGCCGTTGGGCGGCGACAAGAAGAAGGTCCCGGTGACGGACCCGTTTGCGGGCCGGACCCTGGGCAACACGGCCGACGTGCCGCCGGCCCCCGTCCCACCCGATGATCACACCGTCACGCGGCTGCCGCCCGCAGAGCCCACCGGGCTCGCAGGGCCCACCGGGCTTCCGACATTGGGTCGGCCGGCGCCGGTCCCCGACATAGCCGGGGGATCGTACGGCGCGGGGCCGCCGATGCCGATGGCCCCGACCGCCCAAGACAACGCCCCGCGCAACGACCGCATGCGGAGCGACGCGCTGGTGCGGTCCGCCCGCTGCGCCCTGGCTGCCGGGGACGTCCGCCAGGCGGCGGCAATGGTGGCCGAAGCCAAGCGGCTCGGCGTCCGTTACGCGCCGACGGACGACACCCCCCAAGAAGTCGACGCCGCCATCGCGAAGTACCAGGAAATCAGCGGTCTGGACCATCGCTCCGACGCCTACCGCCGGGCCTATGCCCGCATGATGATGGAGCAGGCCGAGGCCCTGTTGCGGTGGGGAGAGCTCGACGTGGCCCAGAACCTGGCCGTTCAGGCGAGCCGGCAGCAGGTGGCCTACGGTCCGCTGGAGGCGAGGCCGGAGGACCTCCTGAAACGAATTTCCAGCATGCGGGAGCAAGCTGGCGTGCTCATGTCCCCCAAGGTGACGCTCTTCAACGGCCAGCAGGCGTTCGTCTCCGACACGTCGCAGCCGCCAGCCGGCTATGCCGCTGCCGGCGGCGCAGGAGGCGTGGTGGCTGCCGGGGGGACGATGGGGCCCGATCCCGGGGCCATGCGGGCCTATTACGATGCCATGCACGACCCGACGCGGAACATCGCTGCTTCGACCCAGCAGACGGTCCCGAGCGACGGCCTGCAATTCCCCGCCGGGACTGTCGAGCCCATCCCGGCGCCCGCCGGGCGTCCTGCTTCCGGCGTCGAGGGGGCCGCAGACGGCGGCGTGCCGCCGGGCACGTCCCCCGGCTACGCCTTGTTCCGGCAGGGAGAGGCGGCGCTGCGGGCGCACGACCGCGACCGGGCCTACGACCTCTTCCGCCAGGCGGCGGCCTACATGAACCAGTTGGACCAGGTGACCGCCCAGCGGCTCCAGGACCACTTGCAGTTGCTCTCGGTGCCGAAGAAGCCGGCCCCGCATCCGGGCCCGCCCGGCTCGGCCGTGGACGCCGCCGCGGCCCAGCAGCGCGCCATGGAGAGCCAGGTCCGAATGGACATGGCCCAGGCGAAGAGCAAGGCGCGGGCCATGAAAGAAAAGGACCCGAAGGCGGCTTTGGCCCTCTTGCAGGACTTCCGCAAGAAGGTCGAGTCCTCCGCACTGGAGCCCGCCGCCCGCGACCAGTTGCTCAAGCAACTCGACCGCGATCTGGCCGACATGCGCCATTACATCGAGCAGAACCGCCCGCAGATCGAGCTGGCCGAGAACAACAACCACACCCGGGCGGAAATCGCGCGGGAGGCGCGGCTCAAAGAAGAGACGCAGAAGAAGATCGCCGAACTGGTAGACAAATACAACCAGTTGTTCCACGAGCAGCGATACGCCGAGGCCAAGGTGGTCGCCAAGCAGGTCGTGGAGTTGGCGCCTCCCGATGATCCGATCGGCACTCTCATGCGCACTCAGTCCACACTGGCCCTGAACGTCGCACGCAACCGAG
The DNA here is from genome assembly GCA_050014815.1 of Thermoguttaceae bacterium. Taxonomy (GTDB): domain Bacteria; phylum Planctomycetota; class Planctomycetia; order Pirellulales; family Thermoguttaceae; genus JBEKCP01. The sequence goes on from JBEKCP010000278.1 coordinate 3,111, forward strand.
AAATCCACGAGGGCCACGACAGCACTATCGTAGACGCCCTGTTGGATGTGGACAAAGAGATGGTCTACTCGACGAACGAGTACAACCTGCCGAAGGATTGGACTACTCTGTCGAGCACCCGGCGCCAGCGTCTGGCGGCCGATCGCGCCCGGCACCGGTCGGCCCGCGAGGTCGAGATCGAGAAGAAGCTCCTCACGCCCGTCTCGGTCTCTTTCCAAAACAAGCCGCTCAGCCAGGCCCTGGAGGCTTTGGCCAATCTGACCGGTGTCAACATCCACCTGGACGAGGAGGGTCTCCACCAGGAGGGGATGTCGCCCGACACGCCCGTCAACCTTGCGCTCGGCTCCGAAATCAGCCTGAAGAGCGCCCTGCAAATAATCCTGGCGGAACACAACCTCTGCTACCTCATCCAGGACGAAGTGCTGAAGGTGACGAGCAAGGAGTTGCGGTCCGGCAAGCTCATTACGGTGACGTACCCGGTGGGCGACCTGGTGATGCCGATTCCGAACTTCACGCCGACGCCCCGGATGGGACTTGCCGGCGCGTTACACGACGCGATGGGCAACGCGGGGTTCAACAACGGCAGCCCGCTGGGCACGGTCGGCACGCCGCTGGCGGTCGCCAGCCGGGACGGCACGAAACAGAGCGCGACGATCAACCCGGCCCTGCTGGCCCAGATGTCGAGCCGGCCGGGCGGGCCGGGGGGGCCGGGGGGGCCGGGCGGCGGCCCGCAAAACCTGCCCATGGGCTTCGGCCCCGGCGGCATGGGCGGCGGCAACAACGCCGACTTCGACGACCTCATCAACTTGATCACAAGCACCGTCGTACCCAAGTCGTGGGACCAGAACGGCGGCCAGGGGACGATCGCCGCCTTCCCGACCAACCTCAGCCTGGTGGTGAGCCAGACGCAGGAGGTCCACGAGCAGCTCGTCGACCTGCTGGAGCAGCTCCGGAGGATGCAGGACCTCCAGGTGACGATCGAGGTCCGCTTCATCACGCTCAGCGACGACTTCTTCGAGCGGATCGGCGTGGATTTCGACTTCAACGTCAGGTCGAACACGGCGAACCCGGCGGGGGCCGGCTTCACCGCGACCCAGGCGAACGTCAACGGAAATCTGGTGAACACCTTTGCGCACAACGGGGTCGGTCCCAACCTGTCGATTGCCGGCATCCAGAACAACGGGACCACCCCGGCATCAAACCCGGTCTTCACCTCGAACCTCGACATCCCCTTCACCCAGGGGAGCTACGCGGCGGCGGTGCCGACGTTCGGGGCGGGCGCCAATGCGCTCGCCTCGGGGGCGACGCTCGGGTTCTCCGTCTTGAGCGACATCGAGGCGTTCTTCTTCATCACTGCCGCCCAGGGCGACACCCGGACCAACGTGCTCCAGGCCCCCAAGGTGACGCTCTTCAACGGCCAGCAGGCGTTCGTCTCCGACACGTCGCAGACGCCGTTCGTGATCAGCGTGATCCCGGTGGTGGCCGACTTCGTGGCGGCCCAGCAGCCGGTGATCGTCGTCCTGTCCGAGGGGACGTTCATGACGGTCCAGGCGGTGGTGTCCAACGATCGCCGTTTCGTGCGGCTGACGATCGTGCCCTTCTTCAGCAAGATCGACAAGGTCGACACCTTCCAGTTCCAGGGCTCCACGACGACCACTTCGGACACGACGCGGCAGGGGATTGTCGACCCGGTCAAGAGGCTGTTCGACAACAATGTCAACAACAACACGACGACCAACACCGGCGTGACGGTCCAATTGCCGACCTTCTCGTTCGTCACGGTGACGACGACCGTCAGCGTGCCCGACGGCGGCACGGTCCTCTTGGGCGGCATCAAGCGGCTCAGCGAGGACCGCGAAGAGTACGGCGTCCCCATTCTCGACAAGATCCCCTACCTGAACCGCCTGTTCAAGAATGTGGGGATCGGCCGGGCCACTTCGAGCCTCTTGATGATGGTCACGCCGCGGATCATCATCCAGGAGGAGGAAGAGGAGAAGATGGGCACTCCGGCGGGGCAGTAACCCGGCCGCGAAGCCTGCCGGTCAACAAGTCTTTTCTCGAGGCCGTCGCCAGCCCTTCCCCCCGAGCCGGCGACGGCCGATTTTTTGGTCCGTGGTCCGTGGTCCGTGGTCCGTTGCAACTGACAACTGACCACGGACAACTGACAACTATGGCCCGATCCCCTAATCCCCAATCCCTAATCCCCAATCCCTAATCCCCAATCCCTAATCCCCAATGCCTAATCCCTCGCCCCTCGCCCCTCGCCCGTCTCTTCGCCTTGCGCCTTGGTTTCGTTGCTGGGCAGCACGGCGGGCAGCTCCAGAGCAAGGCATGCGCCCTGGCCCGGCGTGCTCTGGACCAGGATCCGGCCGCCGTGCTCGGCGAGGATCTTCTGGCTGACGGGCAGGCCCAGTCCGGTGCCCCGGCCCTTCTTGGTCGACACGAAGGGGCTGAAGAGCTTGTCCACCTGGTCGGCCGGGATGCCGGGGCCGTTGTCGCGGACCTCGATCTCGACGAGGCCCTTGGAGGCGTCGTACCTGGCGGAGACGTCCACCTTGCCCCCCTCTTCCCGCTCGCCGACCGCGTCCAGCGCGTTCGTGACGACGTTCAAGACCGCCCGGTGGATCCCCTCCGGATCGAACACCATGTCCGGCATGGGGCTCGCCGGCAGCCAGTGGAGCCCGATCCGGGCCTCCAGGGCGCGGGCCTCGACCAGCTCGATCACGTCGCCGATCACGCCGTTCAGGTTGGCGGTGGACAACTCCGGCTCGCGCTCCTTGCTGAAGGTGAGCATGTCCATGACGAGGGCGGATATCTTGTTCTGGTTCTTCTCGACGATGTTCCAGCCCTTGGTCACCAGCGATTCGTCGTGCTCGGACAGTCCCATCTCGATCAGATAGCTGCCGCCGCGGATCCCCTGAAGGATGTTCTTGATGTGGTGGGAGAGCGTGGCGATCGTCTGGCCGACGGCGGCCAGACGCTCTGCCTGGACCATGGCGGAATAGTACCGGGTGTCCTCGACGGCCAGGGCCGCCTGGTGGCCGATGGCGATCATCAGCTTGAGGTGGTCCTGGGTGAAGCGGTCGGTCCCGCCCCGCTGGACGATCTCCTGGGGCGACGAGAGCGTGTCCACGTAGATCACGCCCACCACGTCGTAGCGGCCCTGCATCGGCACACAGATCGCCTCCCGGACCCCCATCTTGACGATGCTGGCGCCCGGGCTGAACCGGTCGTCCTGCCGGGCGTCGCTGGTGAGCACCCCCTCGTTCCGCTCGGTCACGTAGTCGAGGATGGTCTTGCTGATGGTGATCTTGTCGTCTTGGTCGACCCCCTTCCGCGTGCGGCGGACCTGGGGCTCCAGCCGGCCCGTCTGGCGGTCGACGAGCATGATGCAGCCGCGGTCGGCCTCCACCCACTCGAAGATCAACTCCAAGATCCGGGCGAGCAACTGGTCGATGTCCTGCGTGTGGCTGACCGCCAGGGCGGTGCGGTACATGACCTGAAGGTTGCTCCGCGCCCGGGCAAGCCACGGGTTTTGCGGCGTTTCCGCCTCGATCTCGAAGAGGCGGCTTCCCTCCTGCTGCGTGATCGAGTGGATGATGCGGGACTGGTCGTCCGGGGGGGCCAGGGCGGCGATGGCCACCGAGCGGCGGAGGTCCTCGTCCGTCTCCTCGGACGGCCCGGTGTAGAGCATCAGCGTGCTGCCCACCTCGATCTGGTCGCCGCTCAGCAGGGAGTGCTGGCGGACCCGCCGCCCGTTGACGTAGGTGCCGTTGGAGCTGTTCAGGTCGGAAATCACGTAGTCGCGGTCGGTCAGCCGCATCTCGGCATGATGGCGGGAGACCTCGGTGTCGTGGATTTGGATGCGGCTCTGCGAGTCGCGACCCAGGCGAACGATCGATTCCTCGAGCTCGAAACGCCTCCCCTGATCGTTTCCGCGAATCACGAACAACGACGGCACGGCCGGGATTCCCGAAGCCTCGAGTCCAACAACTCTTCGATTCTACGAAGCAGTGGGCCATAATGATAGGGCTTCGCGACGAATTCGCCGCACGGCAGGGGGGCGGACCGCCGGGCAGTGCCCAATACGACCAACGGGGCATGGTCCGCTCGCGATAGCTCGGCGAACGACGCCGAAAGATCCGCCGGGTCAGATCCGGTCCTGTCCACCTCCAGGTCCAGCACGATCAGGTCGGGGTGATGCGTTTGGGCCAACTCGAGCCCCTGCCTGGCCCGACGCGCCAAGAAAGTCCGGACTCCACGCCGCCCGAGCGCGGTTTGCAACACCACGCCGGTCTCGTCCGAGGAATCCACGATCAATATGCTTCGTCGGCTGGCCAAGGGTATCCTCCATGATGCCATGGGACCGCAGTAGGTCCCGTCTGCCGGACGGGACAGGCCGGAGTATCCTCCGTGATGCCACGGGACCGCAGTAGGTCCCGTCTGCCGGACGGGACAGGCCGGAGTATCCTCCGTGATGCCATGGGACCGCAGTAGGTCCCGTCTGCCGGACGGGACAGGCCGGAGTATCCTCCGTGATGCCATGGGACCGCAGCAAAGAGCTGAAGAATACCGGCTGGCGGGTTTCGTGTCAAAGCGAGTTCGAGGCGTTAAGATGGGTAAAATGCAGCATGGATGATCACAGATATCTCAGTTTAGCGGGCGGGCTTGCCCGCCGCGCTAACCCGGATTATTCATG
>JBEKCP010000279.1:0-7770 GCA_050014815.1 Thermoguttaceae bacterium
CGGCCGGCCGGTCTCCCTTCGCGCCGGGGGCGCCGCCGGGCCAGAGCAGCTCGGTCTTCGGCGGGTCCGCCCCCGCCGAGGCGGCCAGCGAGGCCATCACGGTCAAGCCCAGTGCAAGTCGAACGAGTACGCGAAACCGCCGCGAAATGCCTTCAGTGGTCATGGTCTGCTCCAAGAGGTTGTTCGCCGCAAGGAAAGGGTTGTTCGCAGAAGGATCCATTATATGTCATGGACGCAGTTTGCACACCCTACGCACATAGGTCCCATGGGACCCACGGGTCCCATAAGTAATGGACGAAGGTCGCACACCCTATGCGCCCATCCGCGATGGCGTATGATATGGCCGTAGGCTATCCTCTAGCAAGAGTTGGGCCAACATTCGGTTTGGGGAGATCGAGCCATGTCGCAGTGCGAGGACGGCCGGGGCGGCGTCAGCCGGCGGCAATTCGTCGGGCTCGTGGGATTGGGCAGTGCGGCCCTGGCGGGCGGGATGCCGGTCATGGCCGGCCCCTTCGAGGCCGCCGAGTTCGAGAAGCTCGTGCCGGCCGACAAGAAGCTGAGCCGGCAGTGGGTCGAGTCGCTTTTCGCCCGCGGGACCCGCACGGTCTACCGCGGCCGCGAATTGGCCAAGATCGGGATGCCCATCGGAGGCATCTGCGCCGGCCAGCTTTACATGGGCGGCGACGGACGGCTGTGGTGGTGGGACATTTTCAACCAGCACCGGGGCACCGGCGACGCCCACTACGCCCGCCCGCCCAGCCCCGATTACCCCGTTGCGCAAGGCTTCACGCTCCGAGTCGCGTCGGGCGGCAAGACGACCGACTGGCCGCTGGCGGCGGGCGGATTCTCCGAGATCACGTTCACGGGCGAGTACCCGATCGGCTATGTCGAATACCGCGACCCCAAATGCCCCATCGCCGTTTCGCTGGAGGCTTTTTCGCCCTTCATCCCGCTGGATCCGGACGACTCGCACCTGCCCGCCACGCTCCTCCGGTTCACCCTGAAGAACACGTCCGACGCGAAGGTTGACTGCGACCTGACGGGCAAGCTCGAGAACGCCGTGGGACGGGAAACCGCGGGCAAGTTCACCGTCGTGCGCAAGAACCGGATCGCCGGCGACAGTGCGATGCTCCTGCTGGAGTGCAGCGCCGACGCCGATCCGGCGGCCAAGTTTGCCAATCAGCCGGACTTCGGGACCATGACCTTGGGTCTGCTCGGCGCCGGCGAAAAGGACGCGGCTGCCGCCAATGTCTTGAAAAATACCTTCGGCGTTTCGGAAGCCCCGGCGAAACCGGGCAGCCCGCCGCCGGTCGGCTCGGTCACCCGCCGGATCGTCCTGGAACCCGGCCAGTCGCACACCGCCACGTTCGTCGTGGCGTGGCATTTTACGAACATAACGCACCTGAAGCTGTCCGGCATCGAGGGCCGCCGGTACGGCAAGCGGTTCAAGTCGGCCCGCGAAGTTGCCCAGTACATAGCCGCGAACTTCGAGAAACTGGCCGCCCAAACCCGGCTCTGGCACGACACCTGGTACGACTCGACGCTGCCCTACTGGTTCCTCGATCGCACTTTCTTGAACACGTCGATCCTGGCGACCAGCACGGCGTACTGGTTCGGCAACGGCCGCTTCTACGGTTGGGAAGGGGTGGGCTGCTGCACCGGCACCTGCTGCCACGTGTGGCACTATGCCCAGGCCGTGGCCCGCCTCTTTCCCTCGCTGGAGCGGACCACCCGCGAAACGGTCGATTACGGCGTGAGTTTTCATCCGGCGACGGGCGTGATCGGCTTCCGCGGCGAGTTCGACCGGAACCTGGCGGTGGACGGCCAGGCGGGCACGATCCTGCGGGCGTACCGCGAGCACCAGATGTCGCCCGACGACGCCTTCCTCCGGCGCTGCTGGCCCCGGATCCGCCAGTCGATCGAGTGCCTCATCGCCCACGACCCCAACCGCGACGGCATCCTTGCCGGGGCGCAGATGAACACGCTCGACCAGCCGTGGTTCGGCAAGATTGCCTGGCTCAGCTCGCTCTACGTGGCGGCGCTGCGGGCCGGCGAGCAAATGGCCCTGGAGGCGGGCGATGAGCCGTTCGCCCGGCTCGCCGGCAAGATCGCCGCCGCCGGCACGGGCAACATCGACCGGCAACTCTTCAACGGCGAGTATTACTGCCAGGTCGCCGACCCGGAAAAACGCGACACCGTCGGCTCGTTCGACGGGTGCGAGATCGACCAGGTGCTCGGCCAGAGCTGGGCGTTTCAGGTCCACCTGGGCCGGATCCTGCCGGAGGAGAATACGAAGAAGGCCCTCCGGTCGCTGTGGAAGTACAACTTTGCGCCGGACGTCGGCCCGTTCCGCAAGACGCACCCGCAGGGCCGCTGGTATGCGATGGCCGGCGAGGCGGGCCTCCTGATGTGCTCCTGGCCCAAGGGCGAGCAGGCCCGCCTCCGCAAGGGCTTCGACTACTACTTCAACGAGTGCATGACCGGCTTCGAGTACCAGGTGGCCGGACACATGCTGTGGGAAGGCATGGTCGAGGAGGGCCTGGCCGTCGTTCGCGCCATTCACGACCGCTACCACGCCTCGCGCCGCAATCCGTGGAACGAAGTCGAGTGCGGCGACCACTACGCCCGGGCCATGGCCAGCTACGGCCTCTTCCTGGCGGCGTGCGGCTACGAGTACCACGGTCCCAAGGGCTACCTGGCCTTTGCGCCGCGCCTGACGCCCGACAATTTCCGCGCCGCCTTCACGGCCGCCGAGGGCTGGGGGACGTTCAGTCAGAAGGCGGAAGGTGGAAGGCGGAAGGCGGAAGTGGCCGTAAAGTGGGGCAAAGTGCGACTGAAGACGCTCGCGTTGGCCCTGCCCGAGGACGTTGTCCCGACATCCGTCAGCGTAACGCTCGACGACAAACCGCTGCCAGGCAAGCATTCGGTCCGGCAAGGCCGCATCACCGTCACGCTCGCCGAGGATGCCGTGCTGGCGGCGGGCCAGACCATGCGGGTACACATCGGCTGAGCCCCGGCCACAGAATAACTTCCAGATTCAGCCACGGATGGAACACGGATCGAATGATCGACTTTGGCAGAATGAAGGTGGAATTCAAGCGATTAGTCTGGTTACACATCCGTGCATAATCCGTGTTTCATCCGTGGCTGAGTCTTTCGGCCGTTCTTAAACGTGTATCGGGCATGAAACAACTCATTGTCAAGACAGCCGTTGCGTTGACCCTGGGGGCCGTCGTGACGGCCATCTGCTACTACTTCGTCGACCGGCCCGTGGCCCTGTTCGTTTACGACCACTGGCGCGTGCCGGCGGACCTCTTGCAGTGGCCGGTGCGCATCTCCGGCCGGCTTCAGAATCCGGCGATGGCAACGGTCCTCTTGATCGTCCTGTGGCGGATATGGAGACCGGGGGGCCGCCTCCAGACGACGCTCGCGGCAAGCTCGGCGAGCCTGATCGTCGCGATGGTTCTCAAGGCGGTTCTGAAATGGGCGTTCGGCCGCACCTGGCCCGGACCCTGGCCGTATGACGGGCCATCCCTGATCGGCGACGGCGCGTACGGTTTCCATCCCTTTCATCTCGGCCCGGCGTTCATGGCATTTCCCTCGGGACACGCCGCGATGACCTTCTCCGTCATTTCGGTGTTATGGCTCGCGTATCCGCGATGGCGATGGCTTTGGGCGATCGTTGCCGCCGGCCTCTCGACGGCCCTGGTGGCGCTGAACTTCCACTTCGTCGGCGACGTGATTGCCGGCGCGCTCCTGGGCTCGATCACGGGGGTCTATGCGGCCCGCCTGTTCCGCGTGGCGGGAGACGACTTGCCGCGGCAGCCGCCCGGAACTGAATGAAGTCGCGCGAGCCCGGGAGGCCGGCGCTACGGCCATTGGAATATTTCGCCTCCCGAGCAGGTTGACATGGCCTGGAACGTCTTGAAGTCGATATTGTAGCTGATCGGGGCGACCGAACCGTCGGCCCATGCAAACATCGCCATGTTCGCATGGTAGCTCCAGAAATGGAAGACGTGGTTCTCATTGGGCAAGCCCGGCGACAGGCCGTACTGCGCCGTGCAGAGGTTGTCGCCGTTGCCGGTTCCATCCCCCCAGCCGCAGTAAGTCCAGCCGTACCAAAGGTCAACCGGCAAGCCGCGTTCACCCATGATGAGCGTCCGCGACGCGCCATCGGTAACCTGGGCCAGGGTGATGCTGCCGCCGTAGAAAAGGATTCCGTCGTTGGCCGTCGGCGACGTCCCCATCATCCCCAAGTAATTCGTGCACCCATGATGTCCGTAGCCGGGAAACCCATACCAGATTTTCCCCCCGTTGGGATCGTCCGGGCAGACGTCGATGCTGAAGACATATTCCCCCGGATCCTGTCCCACGGGGACCGAGTTGGCCGCCTGGAAGCAGTCGCCCGGGTAGTTGTAGTTGCAAAGTGCGAAAACGTTCTGCGCTTCAAGGTAAGGCAGGAGCCTCGATTGAAACGACCACCACTTGTTCCGAACATTGCCGATGGGGAAGGTCCCGAAGGTACAGTGATACCCCTGGATGGCAATGCCGTATTGCTTGAGATTGTTTTGGCATTGGGTTCGCCGGACTGCTTCCCGAGCGCTCTGGACGGCCGGCAGCAACAACCCCATGAGGATGCCCAAGATGGTGACAACGATCAGGAGTTCAACCACCGTGAAGCCGAGTTTTGCCCAGTGCGAACGCGACATGATTGCCAGCTCCCGGCTGCCAGGATCACATCCCCGAACTTGGAATCCAGCGGACTTGATCACTCCAGGATCGGCCGAGAACAACCTGGGAATTCTTCAGCCGATCCTGGAATCTAACACCACCCGGGATGCGCGTCCATAACCAGTTCTAGGGGGAGAGCGTCAAGTTGCATTTGTGGATGCCGTCGTCCGTCAGGTCGGCGGACAGCGTCCATTGCATTTTCGGATCCGCGGGCGGTTTGGCCGATTCCGTGGGCTGCTTGGCGTTTCGATTTTCCAACCCCTCTCGCTTCGAAATGATCCGGTTCACGATCACGCGATGGGGGCCGGCCGTCGGACCATTGCTCCGGTCGAACCGATATCGGCCGTCGACCAGGTTCGCCGTCGCAGCGGGACCCGGGCGACCTTCGGCCGGAAGGAACGTGATCGACCCGCTCACGAGATCTCCGTCCGGGGCCGAAACCGATCCGCTTACCGGAAGCCGCTCGATGCGATTCCCCTTGCCGCACCCGCCCAACAGCAGGGCGGATCCGAGCAGAATCGACATCAGTCCGAATTGAGTGCAATACATCGGGAGACGATGGAAGCAACTCTTGGCCACCAAAGAGGTTACGCTAAGTAGCGGCGGTAGGAGTCGAACCTACGACACGCGGATTATGATTCCGCTGCTCTGACCAACTGAGCTACGCCGCCAAACATTTTCAATTCACGTCGTAAGTACCTTATTTGCAAGCACTTCTGTCACTTGACTTCTCGGTGTCTCATGGTATGCTAGAGGTAGTGCGACACCCGCACTACGCCCGACACTACGCCCGAACGCCCATTCCGACACCTTCTCGACACCCGGCACCGTAGTCCGACACCTGAAGTCTACGCCATGACCACGCCCGACACCCGGCCGCCGAAACCGACACCTGATTTCCCGTTGTTCGCTCATGGCAACGGCCAGTGGGCCAAGAAGGTCAAGGGAGCCTTTCGGTACTACGGCCCGTGGGCCGATCCTGACGCTGCGCTCAGCAAGTACCGCGCTGAGAACGGCAACGGTCAAGAACTAGTTAGTTTACCCGCTTCGGCAAGAGCGGCCAAGCCCCTCAAGCCTCGCAAAGATTACCCACTGTACCCCCACAATAGCGGCCAGTGGGCTAAGAAGGTCCGGGGCAAGACCCACTTCTTCGGCGTGTGGGCGAACCCCGAAGCGGCCCTGGAGAAGTGGGTTGCCGACAAGGACGCTCTGCTTGCCGGGCGTGACCCCGCCCCGAAGAGCGACGAATTGACCGTCAAGCAACTGGTCAACGCCTTCTTGAGCGACAAGAAGCGTCACATCGCAACTGGCGAGCTAAAGCAGCGCTCTTGGGATGATTACGACGCCATTTGCGTGCGAATCCTGACTGTCTTCGGCCCTGGCCGTCTGGTTGCCGATCTTCGGCCCACCGATTTTGTTAAGCTGCGAACTGAATTTGGAAAGACCCACGGGCCGGTTGCCCTGTCAAACGACATTGGCCGGGCGCGGGTAGTGTTCAATTACGCCTATAAGCAAGACTGGGTTGATCGGCCACCGAAGTATGGCGACGGGTTCAAGAAGCCGAGCCGCAAGGTGCTACGGTGTGAACGGCAGAAGAAGGGGCCGCGTATGTTCCAAGCGGACCAGCTTCGGGCGATGATCGACGAGGCCGGAGGGCAACTTCGGGCGATGATCCACCTTGGGATCAACTGCGGCTTCGGCAACATGGACTGCGCCACCCTGCCCCTGAAGGCCCTTGACCTGGAGAAGGGGTGGGTGGACTTCGGCCGGCCGAAGACGGGCGTTCATCGCCGTTGCCCGTTGTGGGCCGAAACCGTCACGGCGCTTCGCGCGGCAATCGCAGATCGCTATGAACCGAAAGACCTGGCCCTTGCCGGCCGGGTGTTCGTCACGAAGTACAAGGCGGGTTGGGAACAGAAGAAGCATCGGGACGACCCGATCAGCAAGGAATGCGCGAAGGTGCTGAAGACCCTTGGCTTCCACCGGCCGGGACTCGGCTTCTACGCCCTACGGCACACCTTCGAGACAATCGGCCTGAAGTCGCGTGACCGGGATTCGGTTCGGGCGATCATGGGCCATATCCCAGACGGAAACGATATGTCGGCAGTCTACAACGAAGAGGCCCCCGACGATGCCCGCCTGCTGGCCGTAGTCAACTACATTCACAACTGGCTTTTCCCGGCTGCGGCTTCCGCCATTCCCCCAGTTGCCCTGCCTCAATAGAACTCAATCACTCCGGCGGGAAGTCGGCTTCGCGCCGGCTTGGGCAAGGGCGGGGTGGTTGACCGCTTGGCAATGAAAGTTTCCAGGTCAACCGGCTTGATGCGCCACAACGGCCGGCCGCCTTGCTTCGTTGCCACGTTGAACGCGCGCAGTTCCCCCGACCGAATCCACGTCAACACCTTGTCGGCCTTGATGCCGAGGTGTTTGGCGATTGCGGGCGGGCTCATAGGTTTCATGTCGATCATGGTTGGTTGATCCAGAGTGAGGAAAGACAAGAACGCCGATACGCACCATGCCTGTCATGCGATGGCAACGCATGGCTGCGGTTCTCGGGGCCGCTTCCCGGCTGGAAGTTAGCCGGCGAAAGACGGGCTTATGTCCGCCACATCAACGAACTGGCCGAAAGGCAGAGTGACTCTTCCAAGCCGGTTGGACCTACGTAGAAGAAACCCGCGTGCGTGGTCTGCGTATGGCGGCTGTACGGATTGGGCCTCGCCGCGAGTTACGAAGTCGCCTGCTTGCCGGCCTGGTAGGCACGGGCATCCCGAAGCAGGCGGAACGTGTTCCTCTTACTCGGCCACAAAGCAATTGGCCGGCCCGGTTGACTGAACCCGGTTGGCGTCTCTGTCGCCACAGCCAGCTTCTTGATTCGGTACGTCTTGGCACGGCCGTCCCAACAGACCTGGTACACGCGCATGATGTTCCTTCCGATCCAACCTCCAGGAGCCCCGCAGCAAGACTCTCGTGGTCAGCCAACATTGATCCAGGGAATTGATCTGCTCGTAATCAAAGCCGCAGCGGGCCGGACGGGAGAAA
>JBEKCP010000280.1:0-7763 GCA_050014815.1 Thermoguttaceae bacterium
GCCCTTGGTCAACACCAGTGCGGAGGACGACGCCTCATCGGCCTTCAGCCCGCCGGCAACCGAGCGGCGGCTGACTCCGCCGGCCAGCACGAGGGTGTCGCCGATCTGGCCGGCGGCCCAGCCGACCCGCTGTTGGGGGATTGCGGGCAGGCTGTCCAGTCGCAGGATGCCCGGCGGGTACTTCGGCGCCGGCTCTTGATCGGCCGCGCGGGCCGGGCCGCAGAGCATTGCCGCCGATGAGACGGCCAGAGTAAGGACCAACGCGAAACGGGATTTCATGGAAAACTCCCTGGGGACGGCTGTGTGCCACTGCTTGCTTGCAAGCAGTGAATTCGCCACCGGAAGCACAGCACTGCTTGCAAGCAAGCAGTGGCACACTCATTTTGCTAAACGCCTTAATGAAAAGGGCAACAGGAAAACTACGAAACGATTCACGGTACCGTCACCTCGACCTGGTGGCGGCTGCCTTCCGGCTGGGGCGGAATGAGGTTGTCGGCCAGCGGGCGGCCGTCGAGCACGACCACCGTCCGGCGGGCGCCGCGGCGGCGCCGGATGCGGATGTCGAACTCGGCGCCTCGCCATTTCCGCCAGACCTTCGCTTCCTTCCACGCCCGCGGCAACTGGGGGTCGATCCGCAGGCCGCTCAACTCGCCGCGGACGCCCAGCAGCATGGCGATCGCCGTGCGGTAGTACCAGGCGCTCGTGCCGGTGTTTGGGGCGTGGCTGCTGCGGCCGGCGGTGGCGCCGGCGGGCGTGCCGCGGAAATAATTCGGCACGTACAGCGGCACCTGGCCCGACCGCTCGATCGGGTTCGCCTTCGTGCCCGGCAGCAGGTTGCGCAAGACGCGGAAGGCCTCCTCGGCCCGGCGTGCGTGGAAGAGGGCGAAGGCGTAGAACGTGGCCGCGTGGCAGTAGACCGAGCCGTTCTCGCCCGTGCCCGGCGCCTTCTGCGTGATCTTGCCGATGTCTTCCCGCATGCCGGAGAACGCGGGGGCGAGCGTCATCGGGCCGCAGGGAGTGGCCAGGCGCCGGCGGACGGCGGCCATCGACGCGCGGAGCCGCTCTCCGGTGGCGGCCCCGCAGAGGATGGCCCAGCTCTGGGCGTTCAGGAAGATTCGGCCCTCGGCGTCCTTGGCAGTGCCGAACCAGCGGCCGTCGTCGGTGGTGCCGCGGGCGTACCAGCGGCCCTTCCACGCAAGCTCGTTGATCGCGCGGCGGCAGGCGTCGGCCTGCGTGCGATACCTCTTGGCCTGGCGCGGCAGGCCGCGATGCCCGGCCACCTCGGCCCAGTTGTCCAGCGCGAAGGCCAATGCCTCGGTCAGCCAAACGGATTCACCGCGGCCCTTGTATCCCGCCATGTTCAAGGGATCGTCCCAGTCGCCTTCGCCCAGCCGGCACAGCCCGCGCCGCGTGCGGTCCCGGAGCGACCACTCCAGGGCCCGGCTGATATGCTCGAAGAGGGGCGCCGGCTGCGGGTCGTCGGCAAAGGGAACGGCCATGTCCAGGATGCCGAAATCGCCCGTCTCGGACAGGTAGAACGAGACCGCCATCGCGCCCCAGACCGTGCTGTCGCGGTGCGGGATGGCGCCGATGGGGATCATCTCGACGTCCGTGGCCAGCCGCAGCCCGTGCGGAATCCAGCCGTCGGCGTTCTGCTGGGCGAAGATCTCCGGCAGCCAGCGGCGGGCGTCGCCGGGGTTGGTGTAGACGGCGCCCATGGCATCCTGGATGGCGTTCCGGGCCTGGGGGCAGAAGGTCATCCGCATGGTCCGGCCGATCAAGAGGGCCCGGCGCGATTGCCAGTGGTTGATGTAGTGGTCGAACTCGGCGTCGGGGGTCTCGATGCGCACGGTGGGGGCATGCTCCCGGAGGAATTGCTCGGCCTGGTCGTAGGCCCGCTCGATGCCGCCCGGAGACAAATATCTCTCGCGGAGCCGGAGCGCCTCGGCGCGGCCGGAGGCCGGGCCGAAGACGAAGCGGACGGCGGCCGACCGGCCCGGACCAAGCTTCCGGCAGAACTGGAAGACCGCGGCGCTGGGCTCGTGGCACGCCCGGCCGCCGGAGAGCCGCCCGGCCGCCAGCCCGGCCGGCGCGTGCAGTCCCCGGCCGCCCAGAAAGTCGTTCAGGTTGGTCTCGTAGGCGTCCGGCTTCGTGTCGGCCGCCGCAAACACCTCGTTCTTCAGCCCGCGGAGCCGGTAGTAATCCTGCCAGCGAACGTAGTAGGGAAAATACGAATGGATCATCCCCTGGAGTTCTTCGTCATAGCTGGCCTGATGGGCCAACAGGCCGATGCTGCCGACGGGCAGGAAGCTGTAGAGCGAGACGGCGCGGGCGGTGGCGCCGCGGTTGGCGACCTCGACCGACCAGAGTTCGACGGTCTCGTCTCGCGGCACGACCAGCCGCAGCGAGACCTCGATCCCGCCGCGGGCCGTCCGCCAGCGGACGTCGGAGCGGCCGATGGAGAACTCGAACTCCTCCGGCTCGGCCTGGACCGGGTCGTAGGGGGCCGACCAGAACTTGCCCGTCGCGTCGTCGCGGACGTAGAAGCACCGCAGGGCGTCGGAGTACCGCGTCGGGTTCGGCTGGAGGAACCAGGCGTCGCAGCGGCCCCGCTGGTCGATCCGCAGATACATGCGGTCGTTCCAGAGATCGGCGTCGGCGCGGTCCAAGCGGCGGACGTCGCGGACGACATACCGCAGACCATCGTCGGTGAAACCGTCGTCTAGCATTGCACCGGCTCCGTGCGGCCGCTCTTCTCGGCCCGGGCCATGGCCTCGACGATCCGCAGACCGGCGACCATTTCGTCGGGCGTGGCCCGGTCGGGGAAAGACTCGCCCCGCAGGGCGCGGTAGAAGATGTCCCACTGGTAGCGGCCGCTGCACTTCTCGATCGGATGCGCGGCGGTCTCGGTGAGGGCCAGGTTCCTGGCCCGGCCCGACGGACGGAAGAGGGTCAGTTCGACGTCGTCGGTGTCGTCGTCGGCCACGGTGGAGCGGCGCCGGATCGTGCCGTTCTCAAAGCTCAGGAGCATGGTCTGCCGGTAGGCCTGCCCGTCCTGGACGCAGAACGAGGCGGATACGGCGGCCAGCGCGCCCCCGGCGAAACGGATCGAGAGCAAGGCGTTGTCGGGCGTCGGCCGGCCAGTCAGGAGCCGCGAGTGCGCAACCTGGACCGACTCCCCCTGCCCAAAAAACGGCACGAGGTCGTTGATCGCGTAGATGCCGAGCCGGAAGATGGGGGCGGCCGGGCAGCAATCCGGGTCGTCGTACCACGACCCGTCGGCCTTCTCCGCGTAGCGGCACGAGGCGGCGACCTGGGCGCTGACGGCCCGCCCCAGGTCGTATTGCCGCCGCCAATCGGCGATCTGCCGCAGGTCGGCCGTCAGGACGGGGACGGGCGAGTTCAGGTGTACCGTCCGGCCGAGCCGCTGGGCCTCGGTGAGCACGGCCAGGGCCGCCGCCGCGCTCCGCTCCAGCGGTTTGGTGGTCATGACGTCCCTGCCCGCCGTGATGATCTTGCGGATCTGCTCGGCCCGGCCGGCGGGACCGGTGAACAGGCCGACGGCCCGGATGTCGGGGTCGGCCAGCAGGTCGTCCACGCTGTAGTAGACCTTCGTGCCGTAGCGCGCCGCGGCCTCGTCGGCCTTCACCCGGTTGCGCTGGCAAACGGCGGCCAGCCGGAAGTGGGCATGCGCCGGTCCCTGCAAGATCTGCTTCTCGATGACGTGCCGGCCGAAACCCAGGCCGACGATGCCGAGGTTGATCTTGTCCATCGCAGCGACCGCCCTTCCCCCGATCGAGCCTCCAAAAAGGACCAGTATACCTCCAACGATACTGCCCCGAAAGTGGGCGGGGAACAAATTGATCATCGAGGGCGGCAACCATCTGGGGCGGTTGGAATTCGACCCGGCGGAATCCGCGGCCGACATCAGCCTGCGGATCAGCACTCCGGCGCCGAAGAGGCGTTGAGCCGGGAAACGAGATCGGCCCTTCCCGCGGCAACGGTCAAATGGCGCCCCGCTCGCGCAATTGCTGCACCACGGCCGCCGCAATCTGGCGGATGCGGTCCTGCTCCGGGTTGCCGGTCCGCGGAGGACAACCCTGCCGCGGCGGATCGACGAAGCCGAACTCGGCCAGGATGCACTGCAGCACGTTCTGCAACGCGGCAAAATCGACCTTTTGCCGGTCGCTCTTCGGCTGGCGGCTGGCGCCCACGCGGAAGCCGCGCAGCTCGACCGCCGCGCGGAACCCCTCCGGAAAATCGGCCGAATACAGCATCGCGTCGAACAGTTCCAGCATGCGATACTGCGCGCGCATCGCCTCGTCGAGCTGTCCTGCGCGGGTCAGATCATATATCTTCCGGGTCAGCTCGGGCACCACGCCGCTGGTGGCGTTCGTGCCGCCGTCGCAGCCGATCAGCAGCATCGGCACCAGCACGGCCTCCCAGCCGGTGAGGAAGGTGAAGTCGGGCCGCACCGGCCGCACGGCCGCGATCAAACGCATCATGAAGGCCAGGTCGCCCGACGAGTCCTTGATGCCCAGAATCCGCGGGAACTCGGCCAGCCGGCGAACGGTCGGCACGTCGATCGGGCTGGCGAACATGGGAATGTTGTACAACGTCACGTCGATCGGACTGCAAAGCGCGATCTCGCGGAAGTAGGCGTAGACGGCCTCCGGGCCGAGCCGGTAGTAGAACGGAGAGACGACGGCCACGGCCCGGGCGCCGTAACCGGCGTAGACCTCGCAGGCCTGCAGGGTCTCGCGGACGTTGGCCTCCGCCGCCCCGGCCAGCACCGGCACCCGCCCGGCCGCCTGCTCGCAGACGATCTTCACGATCCGCCGCCGTTCTTCGGGCGTGAATCGCGTGAACTCGCCCGTCGAGCCGTTCGGATACAGGCCGTGAACGCCGCTGGCGATCAGCCAATCAACGTAGCGCCGCAACTCGGGCTCGTTGATCCGGCCGTCGTCCAGGAGCGGGACCACGTTGGGAGTGAAGATGCCTTGTAGTTTGCCACTCATGCTGAAACCTGCCTATCAAACATAGGACATTACCGGGCGCGGAGCGGCAAAATCGGCTCACGCGAGGCCCCGGATCGCGGCTCGCACGAATTGACGGCGGTGCATGAAGACGATCTCCTTGAAGTCCACTATTCTACCTTCTCCCTCGCCGCGATTGCAACGATCAGGGCAAGCGCGGGTGGCCCCGGTAGCTCCGCTATCGGGGTGCCGTCAGGCACAAGAGGCATGAGCGCCTTTCATTGTTGTGGTGCAGGCGTCTCGCCTGCCCGGGAAAATGCAGGCGGGACGCCTGCACCACAAGGGAAGATTACACAAGTTATTCTCTAACGGGCCCTGAGGAAAAGACTCGGGAGAAACTGACGTGCATGCACGTCGGCAGTTCGGCGGCAGTTCGGGGGACAGGATACAGAATTATTGAAACGCTCAATGAGTTACGTATGCTGGCCCCGGAACCCCCCTCAGAGTCCTACACCGCGTGGTGTCGGCGGCGTAAGCAATGAGCCAGAATGCCGACCATGCCGGCACCGGCGAGAGCCAAGGTGGAGGGCTCAGGGGTAGGATTGCCAAGCGTTACGTTGCCGGCGCTATAGAGGGCAGACGTGTCCCAGGTGTAGCCGGTGGGCAGTTCATTGGCGACCGTGAACAGGCCGTTGGGGACGACGCCGGTCCAATTGAACAAGTGGAACGTGTCGCCCACGAGACTGGCTGGATCGACGTTCGCGTCCACGCCGAGGTCCAGCGTACCGCCCAGGTTCACTTGGATTCCCGGAGCGAATGAGATCGTCGAGCCCCAAGTTCCGTCTTTCGGCAGGATTTCCAGGACACCGGCGGTTTGCATCGTCATTGCCGTGGTGATGTGGATCGGGATGGCGGTCTGACCGTCGTAATCGTGGACCACCAGGCGCGAGTTGGTCGAGTTCAAGCTAAGTCCGGCGATCGTGCCGTCGACCAGGATGGCATTCGTGGTGTTCTGGCCGAAACTGTTGTAATTGAGCGCGCCGCGGAGATCGGCGCCTATGAGTTTGTCAGGCCAGAAGCCGCTGAGATTCGCATTGGCGAGGTTGGCGTTGGTGAAATTGGCGCCCGACATGTGCGAGCCGGTGAGATCCTGGCCGCTAAAGTTCCAGCCCGTCAGATCGTCGCCTGACAGCGATATGTTGCGCAGGTCGTGGGCCTTGTAGCTGGCGGTGCTGTAGAACTGTTGCGCAGAAAGGCTGCCGGCGGCCATGTTACCGATAGACGCGCCGCTAATATTGGCCCCCGTAAGGTTGGCACCGGTGAACACGACGTAATCGAGGTTGGCGCTACTCAGGTTGGCATTGCTGAGGTTGGAATTAGCCAGCCTTCCCCACCAGAAGCTGGCGCTGGCAAGGTTCTGTCCGCTGAGGTCCCAGCCCGACATATCGTCGAACGTGAATCCGATGCCATGGAGGTCATGGGCCTGGTAATCCAGAGTACCATAGAGCTGGTTGGACGCGAATCCGGCGGCTGTCGCCTGCGCGAACCCCGCCCCCGCTATCGTGGTGCCCGTGAAATTCGCGCCCGTCATCGAGCTGAGAAAGCCGAGCGATGCGCCGGTTAGGTTTGCCCCCGAGAAGTCCGCGTTCTTGATCGTGCCGTACGTAAAATCGGCGCTTGTGAGAGTTGCATATTTCAGATTGGCGCCGATAAGGCTGGAGGATTTGAAGCTGGCGCTGGCCAAATTCGCGTGACTCAAGTCTGCGCCGTCAAGCGTCGCGCTGGAGAGGTTAGCGCTGGTGAGGTTCTGACCGGAGAAGCTCCAGCCGGCCATGGTGTTCGAGGACAGGTTGACATTGTGGAGATCGGAGGCTGCGTAGCTGCTGGTGCTGATGAGTTGCGCCGAGTTGAAGCCGTTGGCGGTCGTGGCGCTGAAGTTGGCCCCCGTGACGGCCGCCCCGGCAAAGCTGGCTCCCGCCAGGATTGCCGATGACAGGTTGGCGCCCGTGAGGGTCGCCCCGGCAAGAGTGCCTCCCGTCAGGGTCGCCGATGACAGATTGGCGCTGCTGAGGTTGGCATTGCTCAGGTTCGCGTTGGTCAATGTGCCGGAGGAAAGGGTGGCGCTGGTGAGGTTCGCATTGCTCAGGTTCGCGTTCCTTAATGTGGCGGAAGAAAGATTCGCGCTGGTGAGATCCTGGCCGTGGAAATCCCAGCCTGTCATGGCGTTGGAGGACAAGTTGACGCTTTGCAGGTCAAGCGCGAGGTAACTGCCGGTGGTAACGAGTTGCGACGACGTGAGACCTCCGCTGGTCGTGTGGCTGAGATTCGCCCCGACGATGTTTGCACCCGACAAATTGGCTCCGACCAGGATGGCGTACGACAAATTGGCGGTGCTGAGAGTCGCGTTGCTGAAGTTCGCGTTGATTAGCGTGGCGGAATAGAAATTTGTGCTGCCAAGGTAACGGCTGGAAAAGTCCCACGCCGACATCGTGTCCGACGTGAAATTGACGTTGTGGAGGTCATAGGCCGCGTAGCTGGCGGTGCTATACAGTTGCTGCGCCGTGAAACCGTTGCCGGTTGTGGAACTGAAATTGGCGCCGGTGATAGTCGCGTTCGTGAGAGTTGCGCCCGACAGGGCGGCCTGGGCCAGCGTGGCGCTGGATAGATTTGCATTCGTAAGGTCGGCGTTCGTCAGTGTGGTGGAAGAAAGCGTAGCGCTATTGAGAACGGCGCCGATCAGGTATGCCTGTGTGAGATCAAGCGAGGCGAGGTTCGCGCCTTGTCCAA
>JBEKCP010000281.1:0-8687 GCA_050014815.1 Thermoguttaceae bacterium
CTGATTGTTCCGCCGTTCCAAGTGCCATTGTAATTCCCCGTGAATGTTCCGCCCGTGATGGCGCCGCTAGTAAAACTTTGTAAAAAGTTCCCCGTGAATGTGCCGCCGCTGATCGTGCCGCAGCACTCTATTCCGAGTATGTCGCAGACCCCCGCGCCGAGATCAACGTTGATACTGTCACCAATCGCCGGACTATTTGGCTCGCCGGTTGTCAGCGTGCAAGAATCACCTGATGCGGGCAGGGCTCCATGATTCGTCGTAGCGCCGGCGTCCTCCCACCAGTTGCCGGTGTCTTCCCAATCCCAGTTGCTGTTAGTATTTTGCCAGTAGAGCAGCATGGTTTTTGTCCTTGGTCAGTTGTCAGTTGTCCGTGGTCCGTTGCAACTGACAACTGACAACTGACAACTGACAAGCCTCGTCCCGCTCGGCAAGCGGGACCTACTTTGTCGCCAGGTACGCCAGGACGCCCGCATAGGCGGCGGCGACCTGCGGGTCGGACGCCACCAGGGCCATCAGGTCGGCCACGCGGTACACGCTCTTGTCGGCGAACACGGCAACAAGCTGAATCGCCGAGAGCGGATCGGCCTCGGAGACCGTCAGTACGCTGACGGCCGCTGCCTTGCCGCTCACCCGCTGGATCTGGGCGAAGGCGGCGGTGACGGCGGCCAGGGCCGCGGCGTCCTTCGACGCGTCGGCGACGATCCGCCGGGCCTTCGAGGCGTTCGCGATGACGAACTGCCCGTCGCTGGGCCGCAGGACGGCCGAAAAAAGCGGGTTGCTCAACGTGATGGAGGATACCCAGTACTGCCCGCAGGCGGCCGGCGTGACCGGGTTCGGATTGGTGATGGGCATGGGATTTGGGGATTTGGGGATTTGGGGATTTGGGATTCAGGGGTCGGGGAACAGGGGTCAATAACTGCCGATGTATAGCCGCGGATCAGGGGTCAGAGGCGAAGTGTTCTGACCTCTGTCCCTGTTCCCCGGGCCCCTGGCGTCTTTCAGGGTCAAGGCGCGCTGCGGACGATGTAACGGGGATCGATGACCGCCGCCGCCCCTCGCTCGCTGGCCTTGAACCGGATGACAATGTCCTGGTTGAAGTCGGCCTCGCTGTTGGCCGGGGACTGGGCTACGGTGATCGGCCAGTTCTCCATGTAGGCGAAGGCCCGGCGGAAGTCGCCGAGGAACCACCACTTCTTCGCGTTGTCGGCGTTCTGCCCCGACGCGATGATCCGCCGGTACGCCAGCCGGCTCTCGTAGAACCGGTAGGTCCGGTTGTACGGGTTCGGATAGGTGGTGCGGACCTTGTCGCTCAGCGCGCCGTAGATAAGGTCCGCGGCGCCGAGGATCCGCGCCGCCGCGTGCCGGTACGCCGGCATCACCAGCAGCGTGTTGGCCTCGATCAGCACCGGCTCGCCGGTGTTGGGGTCGAGGATGTCGGCGAACTGTTGCTCGGCGGCGTCCAGGCTGGTCCAGTCGACCAGTTCCTGGTCGAGGACGTTGACCCAGGGGCCGCCGTCGGTGGGGCCGTAATAGGTGTTGTAGGACGTCCCCTTCCACTTGTAGTTGTTGACGGTGCCGATCGCCAAGTCGATGAGCCGCTTCTCCTTGTTCAATCCCAGCACCTCGCCCACTTCGCTGGCCCGCTGTAGGACGAGATGGGTCCGGTCGAAGAAGATCGCCTCGCGGGTCACGGGGACGATGAAGCCCCGCTTGGTCGTCGAGGGCGTCTCGATGTAGTCCTCGCCCAGCCCGACGCTGGGATACGGCATGCCGGGCCGGACCTCCGCCACCTCGTCGCGGATGCGGCCGATGCCGGGGATCTTCTCGCCGTCGAACCGCGTGGGAACGGTCTCGACCAGCCGCGACAGGACGAACGCCTCCTGGGTGTAGGCCTCGAGGATCTTCGAGTAGATCACCTGCCCGGTGATGTTCGAGAACGCCGTCACGTCGACAGCGTCGCCGGCCTCGAGCAGTCGGACGCCGCCGTTGCGGGGATCCATCTGCTTGATCCATCCGGGTCCGACCGTGGCCTCGGCCAGCTCGCGGAGGCTGAAGTCCTCGGCCCGGAGGTGGCCTTCGCGGAGGGCCTCGCGGAGGTTCTCGGCGGCCCGCTCGGGCCCGCACAACTCGTACATGTGCTTCAGTTCACGGTACTTGATCGCTCGCACGATTTGATTCTCCTTGAAAGAGTTTTCAGTTGTCCGTTGTCCGTTGTCCGTTGTCAGTTGTCGGTTGTCCGTTGTCCGTTGTCGGTTGTCCGTTGTCCGTTGTCAGTCTTCGCTTCAGTTATCAGCGTGCCAAGAACTGACTACTGACTACTGACAACTGACTACTGACAACTGACAACTGACTACTGACAACTGACTACTGACAACTGACTATTGACTTCGCGTCTAATCGCCGCTGGAGCTGCCGCCATGTACGCCGCCCGTCATGACGGTCGAACGGATGTCGACCAGCACGCAGGCGGTTGCTGTGGCGGCGCGGCGGGCCGCGCGGCCGACCGCATATCGGGAGGCGGCAACCTTGGCCACCTGCTGGTTCAAGAGTGCGCTGCCGACTGAAGTGGCGTCGGGGCCGACCAGGTCGCCCAGCTCGAACGTATCGCCGGCGCAGTCCATCTCGAAGACGCCGGTAGTGGCTACGCGGACCGGCGCGGTATCGCCGATGCGGCTCCGCTGCATGGACACGCCCAGAAATTCCCGGACGAAGGCCTCCTGGTTGGCGGTCTTGCCGCCCTGGTTCGCCAGCGCGCTTGCCGGCTTTGCATTGTCGGCGTCCTGCCAGAGGAGGTCGCCGATCTCGATCACGGTCGCCGAGGCGACGGCGGCCACGACCGGGTTGGTGTCACCGTATCGCCAACGCATTCTGTCGCTCATGGGTCTTTCTTTCGGAAAAAAGGATTAGGGATTGGGGATTGGGGATGCTTGCGGCTTCGCAGTTCTCCGCCTTCACGTAATCGCCTCGGCAAATGCCTTGGCGTCGAGCCTGGCCGGGCCGTCGACCAGGTACTGGTCCCGCGAGACCGGCTTGCCGCCGCAGGACGGGAGCCCGCCGGCCCCCAGCGCCCGGACCAGCGCCGCCCGCTCTTCGACCAGCGCTCGCATCGCCGCCTCGTCGGGAGCGGCGAGGAGCGATTCGACGAAACGCCGGCTGGTGACCGCCCGGCCCAGGGGATCGGAGGCGTCCGGCTCGGGGAATTGGAATTCGCGGAGGATCCGCCGGACGATGTCGTGTTTCTGGTGGGCCGCCTCGAGGAGCGAGAGCCGTTGGACCTCGGCTTCCAGCCGCCGCACCTCGGCCGCGTGCTGTTGGCGGAGCGTCTCCAGGAGCGGTCCGTCGGCGGGCTGCGGACGGTCGGCGGCCGCAGCAGCCGGCGCGGCACTGGATTCGAACAACCCGCGGGTCGTCGCCGGGTCGGCCACCAGGTCCACGCTCTGGACCCGCGTGATCGCCTCGACCACGACGCGATCGCCGCGGCGGGCGGTGCGGGCCTCGACGTTGTGCGAAAAGCCGACGTTCTCCGGCGCGTGCTCCGCGTCCCAAAGGAGCTGCTCCGCCAGGCCGTGCTTCGGGTTGAAGTGGAAGTCGGCAAAGAGGCCGTCGCCCTGCGGCGTCACGTTGCGGATCACGCCGATGCGGTCCTGGTAGTCTCGCGGCGCACCGGGACTGGGCTTCGGATGGTTCACGTTGACCTTGGCGTTCTCGTACAGCGAGGCGGCCTGGGCCAGGGCCTCCGGCAGGTAGGTGCGGCCGTTGCGGGATTCCAGCCCGAGAATCTTTACGCCCCGGATGACTCCCGCGGTCCGGTCCGCCCCTATCGACAACCCGCGGCAATCGCAGAACTCTTGAAGGGTTTCGGTCATTTCGTTTCCTTTCTCATTGGAGGAAAAAGGGGACAGTCCCCATTTGTGCGAAGCACCCTCCGGGCCGTTCCGGCAAATGGGGACTGTCCCCTTTTTCAACCTCTTGGTCCACAAAAAAAGCCCGCCGGGAACCGAAGCGGTTCGCCGCGGGCTCTTCGGGATACTTGTCGCCGCGCGACAGGCTCCCGGGGATACCGTCTGGATTGTGTTCGTCGCATTCCGCACACGGAGTGTGCGGGCTACATTATTTCTCGATGCGTTCCACCTTGCGCCGGATGTGCTGGATCGTTCCGTCGTTGACGTTCAACTCGACCATGGCGGTGCCGAAGAAGCCGCGTCGCAAGGCCTCGGCCACAACCTCCAGAAGGGCCGCCTGCGCCTGGGCAACTTTCTTCGCGTTCGCAGGAGTCACGTTCAGCGTCATCATAGGGCCACACTTTAGCACACTCGCGGAGAGATTTCAAGATTCATTTCCGAGCCACTTGCGGATTTGCGTCCGGCGCGTAGAACTGCCCGTCGTGGGCGGGCGCCGGCGCGCCGGGATGGCGGGCGCGCTCCTGGCTCGGGTCCAAGCCGTGGCGCATCGCCATCGTCTCGGCCGACATGGCGCCGCTCTTGACGAGGATCTGGTCGGCCTGGGCGTCGCGGAGCCGGTCGCGAACCGCCAGCGTCGGCGCGATCGCGCGGAGGTCCACCGCGGCGCGGGTCTCCGGCGGCAGGCGCCCGGCCTCGACGGCGCTTTCGACGACCCGCCACAACAATTCCACGTCGTCCTCGATCATGTCGTTCTGCAAGCGGTCGAACATTTTGACCGCCGGGCCCTCCGCCACCATCGTCGAGCTGTAGTTGGCGTTGCTGGCGTCGCTGGTGAGCATGAACTCGGGCATGACCAGGCGGCTGGCGATCGCCCGGAGCTCGGCCTGGAGCACCTCGACGTAGCTCGCGGCGTTGATGGCCGCCGCGGGGAACTCGTAGTCGGTCCCCGCCGCAACGTCGAGGATCGTGCCGGGCGCGTAGCGTCGCAGAGGAGTGGCGCGGCCGGCGGCTGCAAGCGACATCTCGCCGTCGGCCCCGTCGCGGACGAACTGGTCCAGCGCGGCGCCGGCGGCCGACTGGTGCTTGCGGATCAGGGCGATGGCCGACTGGATCTGGGCCATGGCGCTCATGTTCCGCAGCAGCTTGTCGGCCCGCTGGAGGTTCTTCCGCACAGGGTAGAACAGCGGCAGCCCGCGCCGCACGTTCGCGTCGACGTTCGCCTTGCGGTGCTGGACCAGCCGGGCGTCGACCCACTGGCCGTCGATCCAGTAGCCCAGCACCATCTCGACGTCCTCGGGATCGGTCTGGATCCCCATGGCGGCCGCGGGGTCGCCGGCCGCTTGCGGCGAAACGGCGACCTGGCCGGGCTCGACGAAACGGACCTGCGTGCTCCCGTCCGAGGCGGCAAACAGCCGGAGGAAGCACTCGCCGTCGCGGTCCCGGCGGCGGACGATCTCCTGCTGCCGCTTGTGCCAGTGGTTCGCCTGGACGAAGTCGTCCAACACCGCCTGCACGTCCCCGAGGAGCGAATCCGCCGTGGAGCCGGGTCGCCGGGCCACTGCCCGGTACGTATGGCCGCTCCCCACGATGTACGAGATGCGGTTCTCGTGGCCGTTGATCGCGAACGCGTTGGTCACGGCCAGGAGGCGGCACTGGGCGCGGATCTCGCCCAACTGCAGCTCGTTCAGGACGACGCGTGCGGTGCCCCGGGCCATAAGGTCCGCTCCGGCCGGCATCCAGCGGCGGCCGTCCACGTCGAACATGGCGTCGTCGGGATCGACAAAGGTATCCCACAGGTCGTCGAAGGCCTCGGCCAGCCGTTGTTGGAGGCGGGCCAGGCGCGGGGGCCGCGGATCGCTCGCGCCGGGTGCTTGAGGTTCGTTTGCGTTCATGCGTCAACTCCTTTAGTAGTGGCTGGTGGCTGGTGACTAGTGGCTGGTGATTTTGGATTTTGGATTTTCGATTTTGGATTTGTTTAGGATTTCGTGTTTCGGATTTCGTGCTTCCTGTCAGCCGCCAGCCACCAGCCACTCAATCAATCGGCAGCCGGTTGCCCAGCCCGTCGCGGGCGTTGCGGCCGGCGAGTAGTTCCGCCGCCAGGCGGAGCGCCATCTCAAGGGCGTCGGGGCCGTCGTCGTGATCGCCTATGGGAAACTGCCGCAACTGTTCGACTAGCAGTGCCGTGCCCGGGCTTCGCGCCTTGAACCGCAGCCGGTGCGTCGCCAGGTACGGCCCGAGCCGGCGGATGCGGACTTGCTTGTTCGTTCGGTTCTCCAGCGGCCAGGGCCGCGCGCCCAGGAGGCCTTGGTTGCGGAACTCGGTCTCGAACTGTGCAGCCAGGAGGTCCTGGAATTGGTTCGCCTCGACGCCGAACACGTCCGGCCGGAAACGGCGGTAAAGCTCTACTCCGTCGGCCACGATTTGCGGCGTGGGGCGCCGGGCCAGGTTTGCCTCGACGTAAACCGTCCCCTGCCGGTCCGCTCCCAGCATGACGAGGGCCGAGTAGTCGCCGCGATGCGAGTCGGCCCCCTTGCTCGGATCCAAGGCCATCGTCTTGACCACCAGTCCCGCCGGCCACTCGTCGAACTCCCCGCAGGCGTCGAGGTAGGTTTCGGGCCATTCGCAGAGGTCGGAATTGATCGGCGAGTTCTGTTTCTCCCGCTCGAACGCCGTTCGCCCGCCTTCTGCCCGCATGCACATCAGGCAATAAAGGTCTTCCTCCTCCGGCCAGAGGAGCACGGCGCCGGCGTTCATTGCCTCTTGGTGGTCCTGGTAGAACGCCCGGGCGGCCTCGCGGTACCGCGGGTTGCCCAAGTCGGTGTAGAGGGCTTCCCACTCGTGCCAGAGGGCCATGTTCGTCGGCCATTGCTCGATGGCCTTGAAGATCCGCGAGGTCCATCCCGGCTGCCGGCAAAGCTCCATGGCCAGGGCGTCGCGGTGCAAGGCGGTGGCCAGGTTAAGAAAACTGGTGCGGCGAGTCCCGGCCTTCATCAGCGTGCCGTGCAGCCAGGTACGGGAGTGTTCTCGCTGGAGGGCCGAGCAGATGTGGCCGTCGTTCTGGAGGTCGTCGCAGATGATCAGCGTGGGCCGGTGCTGGCGGCGGCGGCGGCCGCGGAGTCGCTGCCCCGAGCCGAAGGCCTCGATCGTGACGCCGTTGCGCAAGACGACGGCGCCGGCCCGCCACACCGGTCCGCGGCCCGCCGCCTCGGGATAATCCCTGGCAATTCGCTCGTTGTCCAGCAGCTCGGCCTTGAGGTTCTCCAGGTGGGCGCACGCCTGCTGCCGGGTGTCGGAGACGATCCAGACGTACGGCTCCCAGCCCTCCAGGGCCGCGCGGAGCGGGCAGGCAAGCGTGCCGAGCGTCGATTTCGCGCCGCCCCGCGGCGCCAACACGTTGAGCTTCACCCCGCGGAGCTTGCGCGTCGCGTCCAGTCGCCGGGCAAGCCAGACGTGCATGCGGGAGGGCGGGCGCTGGAAGTGCCGCGCGAGGTACTTCCGCCCCCAGGCCAGGAGGTCAAGCGTCTCGCGGCCGGCGGCCAGCCGCCGCGCCATGCCGTGGCTCGTGGCCATCTCGTCGCACGTCACCTGCATGATGTCACCAAACTGGTCGCGACTCAACCCGGTCTTCTCCAACAGGGCGTTTGCGCTAATCATCGGTGGTGTTTCCTTCAGACTCGGGGTGGCTGGGGCGGCCGTGGAAAAACGGCTTGCCCGTCACCTTCTTTCCCAATGCTTCCAATCGCCGCAGGGCATTCTGGCGGTACTTGGCCACGGGCACCTCCTCCGCGATGATCTCGGGGGTAGCCGTGCTCCAGCATCCACGCGGCCGCGCGCCAGTGCTGCTCCTTCTTCGCGGCATTGCGGATGTTGCGCAACAGGCCGACCTCCGCGCTGCACTTCGCCTCGCGGATCTTCTCGGCGAACTTGGGCTCGCGGGCCATCGTCCGGCGGATCGTCTCGCGGGCGCAGCCCACATACGGCGCAATCGCCCGCTGGCTGCACCCGACGGCCAACAGGGCCACGATCATGCCCTTCTTGGTATCGTTCAGAACCGGCGGTCTTCCAGTTTTCGCCATGATGCCCTTCACTGAGGAAAAAGGGGCCAGTCGCCATTTGTGCGAAGCCGGGCACCGGCGGAACGTTGGTCGCGGGCCGTTCCGGCAAATGGGGACTGTCCCCTTTTTCCTCTTAGCCGAGGAACTCGAACGAGACCACGGCGCGGCCGATCGAGCCGCGGTACCGGTCGTGCCCTTTCGAGCCGGTCTTCTTCACCCCGATGGCCCGCCACTGCGCTGAGCGGAGGCAATGCGCCACAACGGCCGGATGGCTGGCCGTCATGTTCACGCGGTAGCCTTCGCCCAGGTGCAGCGCGGCAACCGCCTCGGCCAGCCGCATGCCGATGCCGATCCCCTGGTAGTCCGGCAGCGTGACGGTCCGGCTGATCCGGCGGCGGTTCTTCTTCCCAAACAGCGAGACGGTCGCGCAGAACGCCACGGGACTCCCTTGCCAAACGGCCAGGAAGCACCGGGCCACCGCGCTCAGCGCCCCGCTCAAATAGTGATGACGCGCAAACATCGCCCACGCACTACGCGAGCAACGAAAGAGCTCGATCTTGACCGGCGGTCGTGGAAGACACCTCCACTGGAAACTCGACGTGGCCATGTCGATCACCCAGTCCGGCTGGAGCCACTCGGTGAAGTCTAAACGAATAACACTAATACTATACTAATGTTCAGAATAGCCCCCTCGCCCTCTCTCCCCTCCCCGCCCTCTCTGACCGGCGCC
>JBEKCP010000282.1:0-7683 GCA_050014815.1 Thermoguttaceae bacterium
GCCGACATCGAGCGTGACCGGCGGAAAGACATACGGCTTGCCGTCGGGGCCTTTGGTCTCCACGCCTTGCCCGGCGCCGCCGCCGTGGGGAATACAGAGCGCCGCTCGCGGCGCCCAACCGCTTGCCGCATCGAACTCCCAGTAGCTGCCCCGCGACATCTCGAAGGCCTCTTCGAGGACCACGTGGCTGCGGTCGAGCGGCAGCGCGATCTCGGCGCGATAGAAGGCCGGCACGGCGTCCAAGCCGGCGACGCCTTCCAACCGATACTCCAGCCGCACCTTTCCAAACAACGTCCCGTCGCCGACGATCGTGGCGTCGAACGCTTTCAATTGCCGGTCGGTGTGCCAGTGTCCTTTGCCGACCCATTTTCCGCCGGGCAGTCGCACCGCGGCGATCGGCGGCGGAATCGCGCCGCCATCACCCCCGACCCCTCTCCCAGCGGGAGAGGGGAGAACCGCGGGCAGGCGCACCGCCGTCAGCCCGTTGTCAAGGACAAAGAAGTCGCCCTCGCGCCGCACGGTCACTCGCGGCGGAGATTTCTCCGGCGCGCGGTTTTCCAGCGTATATTGCCGCCTCTGTCCCTTGCTCAGGCTCGCGGCCACCCAAACAAACGTCTTGCCGTCGATCTGCTCGGCCTGGGCCGGCACGGGCTGGCCGTCCTCCAAGACGGTCCATTTCGCCGGATCGAAGTCCTTGGGAAGGTCGATCTTCAGCCGCACCAACTCGTTGGCGTACTCGCGGCCGGTGGGATTCGTCAGCGTCCACGTCCGCGGCTCCGCGGACTGCGCCGCGCCGAGGCAGGAACCGACGAACAACGTCATGCAAGCCAAACTGCGCATCGCGATGTTCTCCAAGTGAAGTTTGCCGCGTGGTTCAGAAACGGGGACAGGCACCTCGCCGGGATGCGTTTTCCGCGGCCTTACTGGGCTTCTGGCTCGGAGCCAGTCCCCGTTTCTGAACCATGCCGAGTTTTCCGTCCCACTCAACGTTTCACATCGAACACGATCTTCTCTCCGTCGAACGAGACCGTCTGCTTGCCGACGATGGCTTTGGGCCGCGGCCCGCTGCGATCGATCTTGACTTCCGGCGCCGGCCCTTGCTGGACCGTCATGACGACGAAGAAGAACCCGCCGCCGGGCACGGCGACGATGGTCCGCTTGAAGTCCGCATTGGCATGCCGGCCGGGCACGCATTGGATCTCGTGGGTGAGCACCATTGGTTTCGTCGCGATCTCCGCCGCCGCGGGCGCGGCAATCGTCGCCTTCAGCGTGGCGCCGTTGGCCGCCTTGACCACGAAGCCATTGCTTTCGACCGTCACGGCGTGCTCCTGCGGGGTGCAGAATTCCCAGCGGTTGTTGCCCGCGCTGCCGTCGATCTTGTCGGCCACGGCCACCAGGCAAGGCGTCCCGCAGGCGCCCGAGAAATCGACGGCGAGCGACCGCAGGCCGCGAATCCCCAGGTCGTAGCCGTCGAACTTCCGCCGCCGGCCGAGGGGCGGCAGGCGGACCTCGCCCTTCGGCCCCGGCTCCTTGCCCGAATAGACGTGGTCCATGTTGAGACTGACGACACCGGAACCATCCGGCCGCGGAGCAAAGTGCGTCTCGCCGGCGGGCGCCACACCGTCGAACGTGTCTTCCGAAAGCTGCACCACGTTCTGGTACATCCGGTGATTGGGAAGAGTTCGCCAGTTGATCTTCTTTGCATGGCCAAACCCGGTGCCGCGGACCGCCCAATCGACGCCGAGGCCCTGGATGCGGAAATCCCCGGTGTCCGTCGCGGCCCAGCTACTCTCGTAGCGGCCGTCGTCATAGAGGTTCGCATTGGCGAGGATGCTCACCACGCAGTCGTCCCCGTCCCGCCAGCGGTTGCGGAAGACATAGCCGCCGCGCTGCCGGTCCACGGTGACCGCCGGCAGGCGCTTTGCGGGGTTCTCCTCCGGCAGGTCCAAGGGGTAGTTGACGAACATCATCGCGGCGGAGAGATCGTCCAGATCCTTCACGGTGTCGTGCGGATCCTTCAATCGCCCGGCGTCGGCCAGCGCCTGGGTGCGGTTCCAGGCCCAAAGGGTCGCCCCGCGGAGCGGGGCCGGAACACTACTAAAGCCGCGCGGCCAGAGGTCCACGCCCAGCGGCCCGCCGCCCGCCCCAAAACCTTCCATCCGCGCGGCGGTCTCGCCTTCCGCGCCAAAAACGGTCCGTGCCACGCCCAGTGGCAGCACCATTCCCAGGTGCGGCCGGCTGGAGATCTCGCCGCCGGTGAGGTTCCGATAGGCGTGGGCGAAGGGGAAGATCAGCCGCACGGTCGGCTGAGCATAGCACTCGCCCTCCGTGTTCCAACCGTTTTCGCCCAACGAATAAAGGGAGTAGTTCTCCATGCGAAGGCGGTACGGGAGGAGCGAACACGTCGACAAGAAACCCGCGGCGATCCCGCGATCGCGCTGCTGCCGGGCATAGTTCCGCGCTGCCGATTCGACTTCGTGGGCGAAAACGGCCTCGCGGAGCCAGTCCGCCGCCTCGGCGGCGGTCGCGGCGGTTAGCCGCACGGCAAACGGCGTCTGCTGGCCGTCCTTGATCCGCTTCAGCGGGGCGACGAACAACGCGGGGAACCGCCCTTTTTCCAGGAATACCACGTCGCCAACGGAGAGCTTTCGTCCGGCCAGAAACAGCCGGGGCTTGTACAGTCCCCAGGTCGAGTAGTCGACGCGGTAGTGACCGGCCGCGTCGTTCTCCAACACGGCATACAGATAGATCGTCTGTTCGTAGTTCTTCTCGCTCAGCGAGGTCAGGTCCACCCCGCCCTCCATCCACTCGTTGTGCGTCGTCCGCGCCCATTGCGGCGTCAGGACGTGTTTGGGATCGACCGGCGCGAAGGTCCGCGCGACCTTCGCGGGTGGGTCGAGTGCGACCGTGGTTCCATGCTCGGGGGCCGCCGCGGCCTCGCCGCCGATCGCAGTCAGGGCGTCGGCCGCGGGACCGATCGGCAGCGGCCCCGCCGCCAGCCAACCGCTCCAGGCATTGCCGGGCTGGTGCTTGATCGTGGACACGCCCTTGCCGATCTTCAGTTCCGCGGGCGGCACAAGCCGGTGAATCCGCGGCGCGGCGGGCGGCGGATCGTCCGCGTCGAGCAGGCTCATCGCGCACAGGCCCGCCCCCGCGCGGAACCGCGCCCCCCAGTTGCTCACGTCGGCGGGGTTGAACAACCCATAGACGTAGTTCGCCCCCGTGTGCAGATAGGGAACCAAGTCCTCGAAGCGGTGCCGCATCCGATCTCGATACTGGTGATCGCAGCCGTCGTGGATCAGGTCGTAGGCAAAGGCCAGATCGACCGCGGCGTCGGGCAGGCTGTGGGGCATCTTCCAGTTGGCCACGCGGCTGGCGCAGGCGGCTTCGATGGCCTGTTGCACGGCGCTCAAGAGGGCGGCATCGCCGGTCAGCGAGTAACGCAGCGCCGTGCCCGCCGTGCCGTCGAGCCGTTTTAGCATCTCCTGGCCCCACGGAGTCGCCGCCTTGGCGCGGAGTGCGGGCAAGTCGCGTTTGCGGAACAGAAGCCGCGGGTGCTCACCGGGAGCGGGCGGCAAGAACCCCGGCATCGGCCGCACGGCCTCGGCCGTTCCCGAAATCTTGCCCTCGCACGACTGCCCTTTCCACTGACCCTTCCACTGCCCGGCGAAGGAATCGCCCGTGCGTCGGATCGAAAGCTCATACGCCGTCTGGCCGCCAGGGGTCCATTTGTCGCCGCGGATAAGCAGCTTGATCGAAAGCTTCGTTTCCGCGCCCTCGTCGGCCGAGGCCACGATCGCGCCGAGGTGATCGCCGTGGTTGTAGCGATAGCTTCGTCCCCAGACCACCGGGGCCCAGCGGTCGTTCTCGCGGAGCAAGACGAGCAGCAAAGGCACTGCTTTTTCGGGGTTCGACTTCCACAGTGCGGCGTCGAGTTCCAGGCGAATTTCTTCGCGGACGACCGCTTCGGCCCGGGCAGGCGTTGGACAACAGGCCACAAGAAATCCAACCAGCGGCAAAACGCCTCGCACGAATACAGAGCGAACGGGTGTCATTGTCGATCTTTCGTCAGCAGGGGGGCTATTGTGCGGCCGAAGGGGACAGTCCCATTTTCACGGCGAAACAAGCCTATTTTCATGGTTGGGTCGTTTGCGCCGCGAAAATCGGGACAGTCCCCCGTACCCGGTTACCTATTGTGCAAGCACGCGAAACGTCTGCGAGACGGCCGGCGCCGACTCGATGGTCTTGCCCGCGCGGCGGCCGATCTGCCATGCGGTCACCCGGCACTCCAACGGATACTGCGGGCGGGCCGGCAGGTCACGGACCACGAGTTTGCCGCTCTCGATCACGACCGGTCCGTAGTCTACCTCGAAGTGGACGGGCAGGCCCGACGAGGCGGTCGCCTTCAGTTCGGCCGATTGGCCGGGCTTGAGGTCGGGGAGCGGCGGGAAATCGATCGTCTGTTTCTCGCCTTTGACCACGGGAAGCTTCTGCATGGTCCAGCGGTTGGTGGCGCGATACGTATCGTCGCCCGGATGCACGGCGGCAATGGCCGCCGCGCCCGCCCGCAACATGCGGAAGGTGTCGGGGCCGATCCGAGCCACCGGGTCGGTCGGCCGGCACCGCAGTTCAAAGGGCTGCGCCGAGTGCCCCACCTTCATGCCCGCCAGTGGACCGCAGTAGGAATCCGGCAGGGCATCGAGCCAGTCGCTCTTCGCGCGAAACGTCCAGCCGTCGCCCTCGTCGAGCCAGGTACATTCGGGGTTCTCAAGGCACTGCGGGTTGGCCAAGTTACGGTTGTTCCGCGCCGCGGCCTCGGCCGTTTCGCGGTCGTAGTGCCAGAACGCCACGGCCTTGTCGCCGGCGTAGTCGGCATAAGGCGCCGCCGCGTGGACCGGTTGTTTCAGGTCCGAGTCGCTCAGCCAGCCGTCTTCCACCGTGACGCGGACGCATTTCACCGGCTCGTCGCCGGGCGGCAGTGCTGCCGGGATGCGACGCTCGGCCGTTTTGCGGATAAACAGGGCCATCTGCTGCCACAACTCGGGCGAGCCGAAGAAGTGGTCGCCGCCAGGGTCGAGCAGCAGCGACATGAGATGGTTCGGGTCGCGCTGGCGGAACTTCTGGATGTCCGAGCGAACGTAAACCCACTGCGTCTCGCGGCCGTAGCGTTTGTCCAGGCGTTTGTCCTTCTCGTCGGGATGCTCGACGGCGTCCGGGCCGTAGGTCTCGTATTGCCCGTTGACAATGAGCATCGGCACGCCGGCCAAACTGGCGCCTTCCGGCGGCGAGACGTTGCGGGCGTGGAAGTTGCCGCTCTTGTAGTGGATCACGCCCGCGACGCGGTCCGGTTTCCAGTAGGCGACGTTGCGGCAGAAGATCCCGCCGGTCGAGTGGCCGAAGGTGATCCAGGGCACGCGTCGCAGTTCCTGGTGCCCGGTGCGCTGGGCGATTATGCCGATCGCGCGGAGCAGTCTCTCCGCGTCGCGGTCGCCCTCGGTCCAGTAGCGGAACATGCCCAGGTATCCGCGCATCATGACGATGCCCAGGTGTTGGTCGACGCACGCCTGACGCACAGGCGGCGCCGTGCCGTACTCCTCGCCGCCGCCGACCAGCAGTCCGCGAATCGTCTTCGACGCCGGCGGCAGCCAAACGTAGGCGGTTGCCTCTCGCTTTCCTTTGGGCTGCGGATCGCCGGCTTCCAGCACAACGCGATACTGCCACGCCACGGGCCCGACGTCCTCGGCCCCGCCCGCGTCGGTCCCGCCGAACCACGCCAGAGAAAACACCGCCAGCGCCCCGATGCGCGTCCACGCCGCCGACGGTGGCGTCCGCCAAGGCGTGTCGGCGTTGGCCAATTCGGTCTCGGAGGCGGACGAGCGAAAAGTCCGCAGTGCTACTGCGAGCCACAACCATCGGTGCGAGAATTTCACGATCGCCGATCCCTTCTTGGTTTCAGTAGAAACGAGGCAGCAGTAACGACGGCAGGGCCAAGCCACCCGGCAGGCCATCGCGCCGTCGGTTCACTCATGGCTTGCCGGGCCGCCCACAACGCGATTTTGCTGCGTTCTGCCAAAAGGAGTTGCGGAGGCGGCATGTTGGTGGAGAACTGGGAAGGAATAACACGTTCCATTCTACCACGGTTCGCCGCGCTTTGTGTTCGCAGATAAACAATTCGTGTTATCGTTTGTCGCCTCCCTCGTTCCGCCGCGAAACGTCCGCCGGGCAAACCCTGGCTGCAGATGATCGGATCGCGGAAGGCTTAAACGCATTGCGTCCCAAGAAGTGATTGACTTTCTCTCGCAAATGCTGAGACATCATCGCCGTCGCCATTTAGTCGTGGTCATGGACAACGCACCACCGCATGTATCTCAGAAGACAATGGCGTATATCGACGGCCAGCCTCGTCTTCACGTCTTCAACCTACCCCAATACTCCCCGGACTGGAATCCAGGCGAGATGGACGGAGATGCCTACTGCGTTGCGGACCCGGCCCCGCTGTTCAATCTCCTGGACATCGCGGGTTTTGCTTACTGGTCGTCGATTCCGTGGAAGCGAAGCCCGCTACTGGACTCGGAGGTCCTGCGCGGGAAACCGTGGCAGCCGCACGTCCAGGGGGGGCATTGGGTGGCCGATCTGTCCCAGGTATGGCGGGAACTGCTCTTGGCCCGATGGCTCGACAATAACTCGGCATTCTGGTATTCCTTGATGCGACTCGGGGATGAGGACGTGTGGACGCTGATTTGGTCATGCCTCCAAAACAATAAGCAGATGGTGGTCGACCGCTGCTGGGTTGGGCCGGGCTGCGTGTGCAACTGGAATGGGATCGCCCATATCGTCCATCGGGTGCGGGCCAAGCTATACCGCGGGACCACGCCGCGGAGAATCAGCAAGTGGCCGCATGAAGATGAGGTATTTCGCCTATTCCATCAACTCGACTCAGGGTATCGCGCCAAGGTGATGAGCGAGCAGATTAGAAACACTCCCCAGGCAAGGCGGGAGTTGAGGCGAAGCCAGATAACGCGTACGGGATGCTGTTGTGGACAGCCTAGCTTCTGCTCATGGACCAGCGGGCGATCCGCCAGCGGCAGATTTTCCTGTACCGGACCCGCGGGACACGGCGGCCAGTCGCCTCCGCCCCCTGCGGCGGCTGCGGTGGTAATCGTTTCCAGAAAATGATGATTGGGCTTTCCCGTCCGCGACCCGATGAAGGTCGAGCTGATCGAGCGCACCCTCTGTCGCCATAAGGCGTGAGGTCCCCGGTACACCTACCGGGCAGGCCCCCCCACAGCCCCTACCACGACGCTTGACTAGCGTCCCCCCGGATTTTTCATTTTTACGATGTAGTGCGCACAATGTATATGCTGAGAGCCCGCTACGGGGCGATCGACGTTGTTGTCGAACCGTTCGTTACACGCGCGCCTGAACAGGTCAGACGATGCCTTACTCCAGCGTTACCCACGCAAAAAACGGCTGCCGTGGCAGGACCAAGCTCGGGAAAGCACAAGTGCCAATTCAATATAGTAGGGTCGGTTTGGCACGGAGAGAGGCTCCTGGGAGACCTTCCCGTCATCTGCCTGCCACGGCAGCGTGTTCGATTTTGGATTTTGGATTTGCGATTTTGGATTTGTTTGAAGTTTGGTGCTTCGGATTTGGCGATTCTCCCCCGCCCCTAAATCCCTAAAT
>JBEKCP010000283.1:0-8527 GCA_050014815.1 Thermoguttaceae bacterium
CGGACCAGCCAGAGCCAGGCCTTTGACGGCGCGGTAGACGCCCGGCTCGAAGGTGGCGACCAGGAGAAGGCGCAGTTTCAGCGGGAGGTGCAGGTGCAAAAGATACTGTCGCGGCTGGACCCGCGAGAACAGAAGATCATCATCCGGCGATACGGACTCCACCGCGGCCGGGAGCCGCTCACCCTCAAGCAAGTGGGCTCGGAAATGGGCGTGACCAAGGAGCGGGTTCGCCAGATCCAGGCCCGGGCACTGGGAAAGCTCCGCAAGGCGGTCGAGGAGCAGAAGATCGAGTTCTTGAACTAGTCACGTTTTCACCGCGCCGATGGCCCGGCGCATGACGTCCCGCATCACATCGGCCGGCCCCTCCTGCCCCGTGAAGAGCTTGAACTGCATGCACGCCTGGCGGATGAACATCTCCACGCCCGTAACCACCGCGCAGTTGCGGCTCCGGGCCTCTTTCACCAGCAGCGTCGTCTCGGGGTTGTAGACGACGTCGAAGATAACCATCGAGGGCTTCAGGTAGTGCTTGTCGAACGGGCTCTCGTCGACGTTCGGGTGCATGCCGATGGGAGTGCAGTTGACCAGGATGTCCGGCGAGACGCCGTGGCGGAGCGACCATTCGACACTACGGCAGTCGAGGCGTTTGGCCAGCGCCACGGCTTTTCGCGCCAGCCCGTCGGTGATTACGACGTGGGCCCCGCGGCGGCTGAGCCCGTGGGCGATGGCCATGCCGACTCCCCCGGCCCCCAGCACCAGGGCCGTGCGGCCCTCCAGCGACTTTTCGCCCCTGCCCGCCACCCCCATCGCTTCTTCGAGGGTGCTCATGGCGGCGTGGTAATCGGTGTTGTAGCCGCGGCGAGCGCCCTGGTCGAAGACCACGGTGTTGGCGGCCCCGATGCCGCGGACCGCCCCGTCCGCCTCGGTGAGCAAGGGAATGATCTCCTCCTTGTGCGGGATCGTGACGCTCAGACCCCGCAGCCCCAGAACCGGCGCGTCGCCGACGAACTGGGCCAGGTCCTCGCGAGGCACCCGGAACGGGACGTAGACCTTGTTCAGCCCCAGGTGGGCGAAGGCCGCATTGTGCAAGAGCGGACTGAAGCTGTGACCGACCGGATCGGCCACCACGCCGTAGACCTCCGTCTGGGCATCGATCCGGTCGTAGTGATAGACCTCGGTCATTTGCAGGAAGGCGAGTTGGCCGGGGGCCAGGGCCCGCTCATGATGAAACGTCGCATACGTGAACGGCGCGCCGGCCCGCCCGGCGAGGATCCGCGTCGGGACGCCGATGTCCCCCATGCCCAGCCCGATCGTCGGGACCCGGCTGCGGCGGATCATCTCGAGAATCCGCACGTTGTCGTGCGGGTGGTTGGCCATCGCGGAGATCTTGACGATGTCCGGGTCGAGTTCCGACAGCCGCCGGTGGAGCGACTCCAGGTCGTCCGGCGTCTTGCGGAAATCGTGCAGGCTGATGATCCGCTTCGTCTTGCCGAACCGCGGGATGCGGGCGGCAATGTCTCCTTCCAGGTCGACGTACTCGACCCCCTCGGCAATCGCGGTCCGCAGGAGCATCTGCCGCTGGTCCTCCGGGCCGGACCATTTCCCGCCGTCCTCCGGGCGGCGGCAGGAAATCACCACGGCGGAGGGACGGTCGGCCACCAACCGCTTGAGGTTTACCTCGCCGTTGATGTAGTCCAGGCGGAGTTCAACCAGCCGTGCCCCCTGCTCGACCAGGTGCCGGTGCTCCATAACGACATGACGATGACGACCTCGGCCAATACTGACGCAGATCATAGGGATTGGGGATTGGGGATTGGGGATTGGGAAATCAAGACGATCTCGCCCTGCTCAACCACGATTCCAGTCCTCGTCGTCGATGGGATTGTCCCAGAATCCCAGGGTGGTCAACACGCTATTGTTATTCTACCCTCGCCGGACTGTCGGTTGAAGGCGGGGTGCGAAGCCGCGACCATGCCGACCATGCTGCGCATGGTGCCCGACGGTGCCCGACTTCTCCAATCCCCAATCCCCAATCCCTAATCCCTTCCTCCTCCTCACGTCCTCCGGAACTGCTTGTCCAGCTCCTCGCGGGTGAAGACCAGCGCCGTCGGCCGGCCGTGGGGACAGTGGTGCGCGTCGTGAACCAGGTGCCGCTCCTGGAGGAGGGCGTCGATCTCCGCCGGCGAGAGCCGATCGCCCGCTTTGATCGCCGCCTTGCAGGCGATCGTATGGAGCAGGTCGTCCAGCAGGTCCGCGTGGTCAGGCTTCCCGCCCGAGAGCAGTCGTTCCAAGAGGGCGTGCAGCACCTCGGCGGGATTCATGTTGGCCAGCATCGCCGGAAAAGCGGCCACCAGGACCGTGTCGCCGCCGAACGGCTCGATCCTGAGGCCGAGCTCCGCCAGGAGATTGCGGTTCTCCATCGCCGCGGCGACCTCCGCGGGGCCAAGGTTTACAGGCTCGGGCACCAGGAGGCTCTGCGATTCGACGCCGCCGGCGGCGATCCGCGTCCGCAAGTGCTCGTAAAGGATCCGCTCGTGCAGCGCGTGCTGGTCGATGATCGTCACGCCGTCCTGGGTCTCGGTTACGAGGTACCGGTTGTGGACCTGGAGGGCGTGCACTGAACGGCCGGCCGGCGACTGACCGGCGTCCTGCGGCGCGGGGGGCACCTCGTCGGCAGGGCGTCCGCATGAGCCCATGCCGGGGGCCTCGCGCCCCAGCGATGTCAACGTCAGCGGCCGCGGCGGCACGGCAGCGGTTGCGGTGCCCGGCACAGGCGGGGCCGCCGGCGCCGCCGGCCATGCCGCCATCTTGCCCTTGGCCCAATCGACCAGTTCCTGCCGCAACTGGGCCGACCGGGCCGCGTCATGCCCGCCGGACGGGTCGTCGGCCGCGGCCGACTCGACCCGCGTTGAGAGGTCGGTCGTAAGGAACTTGCTGCGGAGCGTCGAGAGCAATTGGCTGTAGAGCCGGCTCCCGTCCTGGAAACGGACCTCCAGTTTCGTCGGGTGGACGTTCACATCGACCATCTCCGGCGGCATTTCGATGGTCAGGAAGGCGATCGGGTAGCGCCCCACCATGAGCAATCCGCGATAGGCCTCGCCCAACGCGTGCTGGAGCGCGTGGTCGCGGATGTGCCGCCCGTTGAGGAAAAAATATTGCATCCGGTTGTTGCTGCGGCTCGAGGAGGGATGGGCCGCGGCGCCCCGGATGCGGACCGCCCCGTCGGTGCTCTCCACCGGGATCAAATGATCCGCCAGGTCCCGGCCGAAGAGCCGGGCGATCCGCTCGGTCCACTCCTCGGTGGCCGGCAGATCGAGGGCCGGGCGGTCGTTGTGCCGGAGCGTGAAATGGACGTGCGGCGCCGCCAGGGCGATCCGCGTGAAGGCCTCGCTCAGGTGGCCGAACTCGGTTTGGGGCGTTCGCAGGAACCTCCGCCGCACCGGCGTATTGAAGAACAGGTTATGGACCTCGACGGCGGTTCCGACCGGGCACCCGCACGGCGCCACCTCGCCGGCCGTGCCGCCGGCGACCTCGATTTCCGCCCCGCCGGGGCCGTCGGCCGTGCGGCTGCGGAGCACCAGGCGGCTGACCTCGCCGATCGAGGCCAGGGCCTCGCCGCGGAACCCCAGCGTGCCGATGCGGAACAGGTCGTCGGCCTCGGCGAGCTTGCTGGTGGCGTGGGGCGCCACGGCCAACGGCAACTCGGCGGCCGGGATGCCCGACCCGTTGTCGGCCACCCGCACCAGCGTCAGCCCGCCCTCGGCGGCCGACACGTCGATCCGCGTCGCGCCGGCATCGATGGCGTTTTCCATCAGCTCCTTGACCACGCTGGCCGGCCGCTCGATCACCTCGCCCGCGGCGATCTTATTGATCAGGGATTGGGAAAGGGGGCGAATGGACGGCATGGGGGGAGGAAGGGATTAGGGATTGGGGATTAGGGATTGGTTTAGCGGGCGGGCTTGCCCGCCGTGTTATGGATTGGGGATTGGGGAAATCGCGCTACATGAACTTGCGGCGCTTGAATGGTGCGACGTCGGCCGCGGAAAGCTCGAACCATTCACCGTTGCGGCGTTTTTCCGCGAAACGCTTGTGCCAATACGCTTCGATGCCGCCGGGATCATCCGTTCGGATTACATGAATCCTCTTGACCTTTTCTGGGAGTTGGATCGCAAGCTCATACTGCCGGCGCCCCGAGGAG
The DNA here is from genome assembly GCA_050014815.1 of Thermoguttaceae bacterium. Taxonomy (GTDB): domain Bacteria; phylum Planctomycetota; class Planctomycetia; order Pirellulales; family Thermoguttaceae; genus JBEKCP01. The sequence continues at coordinate 4,196 of JBEKCP010000283.1, forward strand.
TTGGTCATGCCGATTTTGCAGAAGCGTCCCGACTTCAGGAGGTATACGAATCCGATTTCGACGTCTTGGGCCTCGGACTCCTGAGACGGTGGTTTGCTGTTTGGAGCATGGGTCTCACACAACTGCACGATATCCTCATATCCCTGGCGTTCTCGGCAGAAGTCGAGTAGGCGCTCGACGAAAGTTGATTTGGACCCGGGGCGCGCGAACGTGTTATGGGCTGGAAACCCGGGGCAATTACTTGCTTTGAGACGAAGATCGAAGCCGGTGGGAAGCCGGTTTAGCTCACGAGCCAACTGGGCGTACCGTTCAAGAAGATCCTCGTCAGGACAGGCAGTCGCCATCCGATTCGGCGTGAAACCCGCTTCACGCAGAGCATCACCCCAACGCGCCCAGTGTTTTCCGCGCCAGTCGGAAAGCCTGACTCCGGTCTCGGACTCGAATCGTTGCTGCCCGAGCGGTTGCCCGCCATTCTCCTTGGCCGTCTGTCGTATCAGCTCGATGATGTCTGCCTTATTCATGGAACTCGGCACCCCGCAAGTTCTTCGCAACTTCCCCTCGAATTGAGACGGGAACAAGGTTATCGCTAGGAGACTCTCACGCAAAGACGCAAAGGCGCAAAGACGCAAAGGGCGGAATGGCACTTTCGACTATAGGACGGGACGCGGCCCCGCAGTTTCCTTCTTGTTTGTTTGCGGCTTTGCGGCTTTGCGCCTTTGCGTGAAATATCCGCCGTTTCGACCCGATACCCTTAGCATAGTCCCCTCAAATCCCCAATCCCCAATCCCTTCTTCCTCCCTCTACAGTCCATACTCTTTTATCTTCCGGTATAGCGTCCTCTGGCCGATGCCCAATTTACTGGCCGCGACCTCGCGATTCCCGCCGGTCACGCGGAGGGTCTCGGCGATGAAGAGCCGCTCGATCTCCTGCAAGGGTCGCCCGACCAGCCCGATCAGGCTCGACGAGGCGGGCTCGCCGGCGGGCTCGGCCGCCGGAGTGAACTCTTCCGGCAGGTCGTCCAGATCCAGGAGGCCATCGTAGTCCACGACCACCATGCTCTCGACGACGTTGCGGAGCTGGCGGACGTTGCCCGGCCAATCGAAAACCAACAGCCGGTGCCGGGCGGCCGCCGACATGCCCTTGATCTGCTTGCGGTGCTGGGCCGAGAACTGCTTGAGGAAGTAGTCGATCAGGATGGGGATGTCCTGGCTCCGCTGCTGGAGCGTGGGGAGCCGGATGGTGACCACCTTGAGCCGGTGGTAGAGGTCGCTGCGGAACGCCCCGGCCTCGATCGTCTCTTCCAGGTTCCGGTTGGTGGCCGACAGGATCCGCACGTTGACCCGGATCGGATCGTTCGAGCCGACGCGGGTGATCTCGCCGTTCTCCAGTACGCGGAGAAGCTTGATCTGCGTGGCCGGGGGCATGTCGCCGACCTCGTCGAGGAACATCGTGCCGCCGTCGGCATACTCGAACTTGCCGACCCGGTCGGTCGAGGCGTCGGTGAACGCCCCGCGGACGTGGCCGAAGAGTTCGCTTTCGAGGATGTTTTCGCTCAGGGCCGCACAGTTCAGCGCGACAAAGGGCTTGTGCTTCCGCGGGCTGTTCTGGTGGATGGCCTGGGCCACCAACTCCTTGCCCGTGCCCGTCTCCCCCTGAATCAGCACGGTGGCGTTGGTGGGTGCGATGCGGCGGAGGCGCTGGAGGACGTCGCGCATCTGGTGGCTGTCGCCGACGACGCCCTCGAAGCCGAACTTTTCGTCGAGCCGGCGGTTCAGCTCGATATTGGTCCGCCGCAGCCGCGAGCTTTCGACCGCCTTTTCCGCGGCGGCGCGGAGTTGCTGGATGTCCAGCGGCTTCAACAGGTAATTGAACGCCCCCTTGCGCATCGCCTCGACCGCGGAGGCAATCGTCCCATGGCCGGTCAGGAGGATGACCTCGGTGTCCGGCTGGGCGTCCTTGGCCCGGGCAAGGACCTCCAGGCCGCCCACGTCATGCATCACCAGATCGGTAATGATTGCATCGAATTCCTTTTCCTCGACCAGCCGGGCACCTTCGGCCCCGGAGGCGGCGACTTGGCACCGGAACCCGACGCGGTCCAGGCTTTCGGCGACTGTTTCGGCATGGGATCGATCGTTGTCCACGATCAGCACTTCCGGCGTCGGGCTGATGACGTGGTTGGAGCCATCCGCGGGGGGCTGAGAATGTGGGCGAGTCATAGGGAGTTATTATAGCGTCCGGGCCGTTTAGCGCCGATTGTCTCAGACACAAAAGGGGACTAAACTGATCGGCGTCGCCAGTCCCCCAGGAGGTCCACGATGCCGTACGAAGCCACCTGCCCGAAAGGGCACCGACTCCAGGTGACCGAGGCCCATTTCGGCCAGCACGTCAATTGCCCGACCTGTGGTGAGCCCTTCGTGGTTGCGGAATCCGGCAAGGCGGCAGCATCGAGCACCCCGCCACCGCCGTCCGGCCGGGCCGCCCCCGATTATCGCCGGTGGAAGCCGTCGCCGGAGATGGTGTTGGGCCTGTCGCAGGCGAGCCTGTGGGCGGGCCGCCCCATGGTCGCCGTCGGGCTGATGCTGGTCCTCTTGGCCCGCGGTTGCGACACCGTCAGCCAACGCGGCGTCCTGCGGGCCGAAATGAAGGTGCAGGCCGCCCGGGACGAATTCGCCGACAAGTGCCAGAACCAACTGCTCCCACGGGAAGCAAGGCTCGCGGCCCTCGAAGAGAACAAGGAACCCAAAGAGTTGGACCAGAAGGCCATCGACGATCTCAAGAGAGAATTATCCGATCTCCGCGCGAAAGAGGCGAAGGACCGCAAGAAGTGCGAGCAGGGCGCCTGGCGGGATCTTGAAATCGCCGCCCGCACCGCGAAGACCAACCAACAGATCAACGGCTACTGGCGGGAGTTGTTCTTCGTCTTTGCCTCGGTCGTACTGGCCGCCGGCCTGCTCCTGGTGAGTTGGACGGCCCAGGGCGCGGAACGCTGGGTGACGCTCATCATGCTGGCGATCATCACGGTCAGCCTCTACATCGGCGGAGCGGCGTGGATCCCGCTGGGCCGATAGTCAGCCCTCTAAGGCGTCCGCCTGCACGCCGCACGCGCGGTGCCCGCAGTCGGCCCACTCCAGCCCGCTCTCGCGACGGACCCGGTGATCGAAATCGCCCAACAGCCCGCCGATCACATCCCAGCCGTCGGGGCGACGGAACTCGATGTCCCCCTGCCGGTTGACGCGGATCATGCTCTCGTCGGTGACGCCGATTGTCTCCAACTCGTGCGATTGGATCTCGTCTTCGCTTACCAGCCGTTTAAGCGTCTTGCCAGACATTTCAATGAATTTCATGGCATGCCTTCCCGTTGGGTGCCGCGGTCCTTCTATCTTCATGGTACGGGGAGAGGAAAGAGGGGGCAATTGGGGATTAGGGATTGGGGATTAGGGATTGGACTGGCGTACTTCCGCCTTCCGCCTTCCGCCTTCGGTCGGGGGCGATCTCCTCGGCCCGGACGGTCGGCGGAAACCCCAAGGCGGCCAGCAGGCGATCGGCGTCCGCCTTCGTGAGGTTATTCTGACGCGCCACCAGGCCCGACCGCAACAGCTTCCGGCGGTGCAGGAAGACCCCTCGGACAAAGTCGTGGAAGTACGCCCGATCGGGGATCCGCCCGCGGAGCCCCTCGTCCAGCGTGAGCCGGAGAAAGGCGGAGGAGACCTTCGGCCTGGGCCAAAAGACCGAGGGACCCAGCACGCGGACGATCTCCGCCCGGCATTGGCTCTGCACCCAGATCGCCACCGCGCCGTAATTCTTGGTACCGGGCCGGGCGACGATCCGATCGGCCACTTCCTTCTGGATCGTTACGGTCATCGTCTCCGGAGGCCGTTCGAGGGCCAGCAGGTTCGACAGCACGGGCGTGGCCACGTTGTAGGGCAGATTGGCGACGAGCTTGAAGTGCCGGCCGGGGGCCGCGCGGAGTTGGGCGTCGACGGCTTCCAGCACGGCCGGACTGATCTGGTGCTTGCCCGCCAGCGCGTCCGTCTGGAGCATGGTCACGTTCGCCAACCCGTAGAGTTCCTCGTGGGCCAATTGGAACAAATGGCGATCGACCTCGACGGTGACCACGGCCGCGGCCCGGGGGGCCAAGAGCATCGTCAGGCCGCCGGTGCCGGTGCCGATTTCCAGCACGACGTCGTCGGGGCCCACGGCGGCGGCGTCCAGCAGGACGTGCTGGAGGTTGATGTCGATGAGGAAGTTCTGGCCGAAGTCGGTGCGGGGGCGAATGCCCGCCTCCCGGAACCGCCGCAGGAGGAACGTCAGCGTCTGCTTGGTGGTCGGCTC
>JBEKCP010000284.1:0-8085 GCA_050014815.1 Thermoguttaceae bacterium
GAAGCGAGCCCCACCAATTTGGCTGGGAGAGGTGGTGGGGCTCGCTTCGCTCGACCCACCCTACATGTTGTGCCCGTCCTGTGAGATGGTTTCTTGCACTCGGAAACCCCCGGACTGCACGCAAAGTCTGCCCAACCCCTACGTCCCGGCAATCGGAAAAATGGGTCACAGCCCGCATTTCCCAACCCGATAGATTGGAAGGAGTACCGTTGGGACCGATTATCGGGGATTTGCGATGCGACATCTCATACTTTTGGCCGGGTTATCGGCGGCGGTGGCGCTGGGCGGCTGCGCCGCCACGCGTTGCGTACAGTGCGGCGGCGAGCCCGAGGGCCCACCCCCTCCGGCCGGCAAGATCCTGGCGGAGCGCCCGCCGACGCCCACGCCGGACCTGTCCGGGCTGCCGCCCTCGGCGGTGTCGGCGCCCGGGGGCAAGGGCTTGCCGATCGCCGGCCCCCATCGTGCGTTTGAGGCGATGGACGCCCAGTGCCGCGCCGTGGCGGTTTGTCCGCTGGCCAACGCCCTGGCCGTCGAGAGCCAGAAGGCCGCCTGCCCCGACCGGCAGTCGGATGAAGTCAAGAGCCAGGTCCTGGCCTTTCGGGCCGTCGAGGAGCGGAACAAGGCCGCGGGCCAGGCGATGGAACTCTTCTATCTCCTGGCGGAGGCCGAGGCCGGCCTGGACCTGCTCCACCGCAGCAAGGAGAATCTTGCCGCGATGCTCGAAGACGTCGATCGGCTCGAGAAGCAGGGGATCCGCGTCGAAAGAGGCCTGGCCGAGCTCCGCCGGCAATGGCCCGACGCCCTCGATCGCGAGGCCCAGGCGCACCTGGCCGTCGAGCAGGCCAACAGCCACCTGCGGCAACTGCTTGGCTTCTCCCCCGAGGAGACCGAGCCCATCTGGCCGTCGGCCGACTGGCGGGTAATCGCGGAGCCGCTGGACGAGCAGGCCGCGATTTGCACCGGGCTGAGCCACCGCCCGGATATCGGCCTGCTGGCGATGCTGGCGCAGTCGGTCGATGACGAGACGGTGGAGGGCGCGCGGGCGGGCCTCTCGGCGCTGCCGGGGCTGCCGGCCTCCCCCGTCGCCTCGCATTTGCTCCATGGCCACAAGTCCGGGAAGTGCGGCTCCCGGGGCGGGCATTTCGACGAACTGTTGGCCTACCGGCAGCAGGAGGCGACCGAAGAGATCCGCCTTGCCGTGCGCACCATCGGAATACGCCTCCAGCAAATCGCCATCGCGAAACTGAAAGTGGACGGCTGCCAGAACCAGATCGAGTCGCTGCGGTTGCGTCGCACCAGGGGCGACACCACCGTCAGCGTCCTCGACGTCGGCGCGGCGGAAATGCAACTGCTCCAGCAGCAGAACGAGCTGGCCCACCAGGTCATGGCGTGGCGAATCGCCCAGATCAAGCTGAAGCAAGCCCAGGGGCTCCTGGCCTTCGAGTGCGGCATGGGCTGCGGCCCGTGATCGTCTGGTGACTTGCCACGGCCTCATTCTTCGGCGACAATTGTATTGTTTGCTCCCCCCTTGGTGCTCTTATGAAGCGTGCGGCGGCCGCCTGCCTGATCTTGCTCCTTTCGGCCGTGCTGGTGGTTTCGATCGTTCGGGCGCTCGGGCCGCAGTCGGCCGTGATCGTCGAGCCCCCCGGCGACGGGCTGATCGTCTACTCGTTCCACAGCAGCACCCGCTGCCCGACCTGCCGGGCCATCGAGTCGCAGGCACATGAGGCGGTCGAGTCGCTATGCGGCCCGCAGCTCGGCCGGGGCGAGGTCGTCTGGAAGGTCCTCGACTACGAGCAGCCTTCAGCAGCCCCACTGGCCGCCATGTTCGAGATCCAAGTGCCCGTCATCGTCCTGGCGAGCGTGGAGGGCGGCCGGATCCGCGACTGGAAACGCCTGGACCAGGTCTGGGCCCTGGTGGGCGACAAGCCGGCGTTCACGGCTTATGTGCAGGACGAGATCCGGGCCATGCTGACGGGGACTGTCCCGATTCTCGGGCAGGGACGCGAGGCGTCGGCCCGAAAATGGGACTGTCCCCCTTCCCTGGCCGTCGCCTACGGGCTCTACGTGCTGGCCGCCCTGTACCTGGGCCTGCTGACGTCGATCAGCCCCTGCCCGCTGGCAACCAACATCGCCGCCGTCTCCTACGTGGGCCGAAGGGTCGGTAGCCCGCGGTCGGTGCTCGGCGCCGGCCTTCTCTACACGCTGGGGCGGTGCCTGCTCTACGTGGTCCTGGCCGTCGCGCTGGCGGGCACGGCGACGGCCATCCCGGCGGTCTCGCGGTTTCTTCAGAAGCGCGCGGACCTTGTGCTCGGCCCGGTGCTCGTGGTGCTCGGTGTGCTTCTGGTCGGCCTGGTCAAGCTGCCCATCGGCGGCGCGGTTGTGACGGAGGGAGTCCAGAAGCGGATCGGCGGGATGGGAGTGTGGGGCGCGCTGGTGCTGGGCATCCTCTTCGCGGTGTCGTTCTGTCCGACCTCGGCCTTCTGGTTCTTCAGCCTGGTGGCGTTGACAGTGGGCTCCGAGGCGGGGGCGCTGACGGCCGCCCTTGCCCGAGTGGGCGTCAACCTGCCCGAAGCCTCGCTGCCCGGCGGGACCGTGCTGCTGCCGCTCGTCTATGGCGTCGGCACGGCGATTCCCGTCTTGCTGGTCGCAGTGCTCTTGGCCTACAGTGCCCGATCGGTGGGCCGGGCATACAGTGTACTGGCGAGGATCGAGTGGTGGGCGCGGCAGACCACGGGCTGGCTCTTCGTGCTGTTGGGGGTCTGGTTCTCGCTGAGAGGTTAGTGCCGCTCGAAGATCGCCTTGCGGAGCTCTTCCTCGAACGTGGCGCTGGCCTTGATGACCGCCTGGAAGTGCTCCTTGTCGAGCGTATAGACTTCGACGGGCTCGCGGGCGATGACGTTGGCGTTGCGGGGCTCGCCGGTCACGAGGGCCGATTCGCCGAAGAACTCGCCTTCGCCCAGGGTGGCCAGCAGGCGGGACTGGCCCTCGACGTCCCGCCGGACCTCGACGGTGCCGCGGCGGACCAGGTAGAACTTGTCCCCCTCGGCCCCCTGCGCGACGATCCGGGTCCCCGCCGCGTGCTCCTCCAGCTTCATCTGGTCCGCCACCTCGGTGAGCGTGCGGGGCGTGAGGTGCTCGAACAGGGGCACGTGACGCAGGAACTCGGAGATCTCGATCGACACCTTCACCAGCACGTTGGACTTGATGCGGCCGTCCACCATGCTGACCAGCCGGTCGGCCACGTCGAGGATGCGGTTGTCGTGCGTGACGATGAGGATGGTACACCGCTGCTCGCGCGTGAAACGCTGAAACAACGTGACGACGTCGCGGCCGGATTTCTCGTCCAGGGCGGCCGTCGGCTCGTCGGCGAGGATCAGCCGCGGCTTGTGGACGAGGGCGCGGGCGATGGCCACGCGCTGCTTCTGCCCGCCCGAGAGCGAGTCCGGCTTGTAGTGGATGCGCTCGTGCAGGCCGAGGATCGTCAGCAACTCGGTAATGCGATCGTTGGCCTGGCTGGGGGAGAGCGAGAACAACTCGGCCGCCATGCGGACGTTCCGGAACGCGCTGAGCGATTGGAAGAGGTTGTGGGCCTGGAAGATGAATCCCAGTTCCCGGCGGACCCCGACCAGCTTGGACATGCCGGCGCCCCGGAGCTGGTGCCCGAGCACTTCCACGCTCCCCTCCTGGACGGTCCGCAGTGCGCCGATCAGGGTCAGGAGGGTCGTTTTTCCCGAGCCGGAGGGGCCCGTCATGATGACGATTTCCCCGGCGGCGATCTCGATGTTGTTCTCGAAGAGGACCTGCTTGCGGAGTTCCCCTTCGCCGAAGTAGTGGTTGAGGCCTTGGATGCGGATGGCCGGGCGGTCGGATGGCGGGCCCCCGGAGGCCGCGCCGCCGGCAGGCAGGGTGGCTGTCTCGGACATGGGTCGACGTTCCTTTGCTTAGCTCGTCTGACAAAATGAGTGTGCCACTGCTTGCTTGCAAGCAGTGCCGTCCTTTCGATGGCGAATGCACTGCTTGCAAGCAAGCAGTGGCACACGGTACTGGAGAGTCTCTTTCATCTTGTTAGATCCCTTAAAACAACTCGGCGGGATCGGCCGCCAAGACCTTTCTCATCGCCAGGCACCCCGACGCAATGCACATGCCGAGCGTCAAGACGAACACCAGGCCCGCCTCCGGAAGGGTCATGTTCAGCAACAGACCCGTGCCGTGGGCCAGCCGGTCGTACACGAGCATGCTGATCAACAGTCCGGGGACGTAGCCGATGACCGACAGATAAAGGGCCATCTGGAGCACGATGCCCATGAAAAACCGGTTCCGGTAGCCCATGGCCTTCAGCGTGGCGAACTCGGGCATGTGGTCGGCGATGTCGGAGTAGATGACCTGGTAGCAGATAATCACGCCGACGATGAAGCCCATGATCGTGCCTATGCCGAAGATGTAGCCGATGGGCGTGCTCCGGTCCCAGAAACCGATCTCCTTCCGGATGAAGTCCTGCTTGGTATAGACGGCCAACTCGGTGTCCTGGAACCGCGACTGGAGTCCCCGCCGGACCTCCTGGAGGTCGGCGCCGGGCGCGACGCGGACGATTCCGAGATCGACCGAGCCCAGCGGGTCGCTGCCCATGGCCCGATAGGGGAAGAACTTGACCAGGTTGGCCGTGCTCATGATGAGGTTGCCGTCGTTGGCGAAGTCGGTGCCCATGGGGAACGTGCCCACGAGCCGGATCGACTGGCTGGCCAGCTCTTCGCCTTGCATTCGGCGGACCATCTCGATCGTCTTGGGGATCCCGTATTGCTTCTTGCTGCGGCTGTCGATCAAGGCGGTGCCGGGCTCGCGGAGGGCCTCCGTCTGGGCGCGTATCTCGGGCGTCAGGAAGACGGGATCGTCCAGGTTGAAGGCCAACACGCGGATCGGATACGGCTTGGCGTCGGCGACGCGCTTGGTCGGATCGGGGGCCGGCTGCCAGTCCGTGCCCATCGTCTCCGTGTACAGCGGATAGACGGCGGCGACGCCCCCGCAGCCGCGGGCCTGCGCGATCCGCTTGTAATCGAAGCTCTGCCTGGCGGGAAGCGCGTACTGCGCCTTGTTGACCAGCAGGAGGTCGGCGTCCAGGTCGGCCACGACCTTCACCGTGCTGTCGAACAATGCGCTGCGGAAACCCAACTGCATGAACATCAGCACGACGGCGAAGCCGATTCCCGCCACCGCCACCGCCAGCCGCCGCAGGTTGTGCGTCAGGTTGCTCCTGGCCAGGGGTGTCGGACGTAATCGCGGCATAACGCTCCTAAAAAAGCGCCGCCGGGTCGGCGAGCCATACCTTACGCAGGGCCCCCAGGCCGCTCAGCGCGCACATCACCACCGTCATCCCCAGGACCGAGACCACCCGCGGGCCGTTCATCTCGATCGGGAGATTCGCCAAATGCGAGGTCAGCCAGTACAGGCCCAGGGAGAGGACCAGTCCGGGCAGGAAACCCAGGAGGGCCAGGCCCAGGGCCTGGCTCAGCACCACGCCGGAAAGGAACTGGTTCGTGTAGCCCATCGCCTTGAGCGTGGCGTACTGCCGCATGTGGGCGGCGACGTCGCTGGAGAGCACCTGGTAGACGATGACCGTTCCGACCATGAGCGACACGACCACCCCAAGCTGAAAAATGATGCCCAGCGACGTTTGCGAAATCCACCGGTTCAACTCGTAGCGAATGGTTTGGGGACGGGTGAGGACTTCGACGTCGCCGAGGCTCCCGTCGGGCAAGACGCGGTCGAGGTGCCGCCGCAGTCGGTCGGCCGCGGCTGCAACGTCCACGCCATTTTGCAGGCGGACCAGGCCGAAGCTCACCTCGTCGCCCGGCAGCGGGGGCACCAGCCGCCGGAACCCGGTCGTATTGACCAGGATGCAGCCGTCGGCGGTCAGGCCGGTGCCCAGGGCAAAATGCCCCACGATGCGGACCTCCCGTCCGTTCACCTCGGGCATCACGCCGATGTCCGCGTCGGAGAACTGCCGGCCGTTTTGCGGGCCGAACTCCTTCCTCGCCTTGCGGTCGATCAGCACGAACTCCTCGTCGGTCAACAGCGAGGCCTTCTCGCGGATTTCCGGCGTGGTAAAGGCCGGCTGCTCCGGCCGGACGCCGATGGCCAGGATGCCCCGCTTCTTGTACTCGCCGGTAACCGGATCGGGCACGGGAGACCGCCAGCGGGTCAACGAAATCTCCAGCGGCGTGACCGTCGCGACGCCGGGCACCTCCTCCGCCTGGTACAGGCGGATCCGCGGGAAGGTGCGGGTAATGGAAAGGTGCAGGTACTTCGGCGACCGGATCAAAAGGTCGAAGTCCAGCGCGTCGAAGAACCGCGTAACGGTCGTCTCGATCGAGCCCAGGAACCCCAACTGCATGAAGACCAGCACGACCGCGAACGTCACGCCGGCGGCGGCGATCGCGGTCCGCACCTTGTTGTAAACCAGGTTATGCCATGCAAGCGGGGTCCGCATGATTTTCGATTACCGCACGCGGATCTCGACGTCCACCTGGAGGTTCACATAGCGCGCCGCCTCGCCGCAGCCCTCCTTGTCCAACTCGATACGGACGGGGATCACGTGCCGGTCCACTCGCGCAAACGGATTGATGCTCTTGAGCTCCGGAGTATTGATCACCCGGCCGATGGTCAGGAGTTTCCCGCGAAGGCCGTCCTTATCGTGCGGGGCATGGAACGCCGGGCTGCGGATGACAGCAGTCTGGCCGCGATCAAGCCGCTTGGCGTCGACCTCGTACACCTCGGCCGCGGCTACCATCTTGTCGAGGTTGCCCATCCGCAGGATCGGCTTCTGTCCGATCGACTCGCCGGGGTGAACGAAGATCTTCAGCACCGTCCCCTTGGACGGGGCCTTGATCTGGGCGATCTCCAGTTCGGCCTTGGCGATCTTCAAGCGATCCTCCAACGACTTGACCGGGACGGCGGCGATGGCCTCGTTCTTGGCGGCCACGGCGGCGTCGTAGTCGGCGTCCGCCAACTTCACGCTCAGTTCATGGCCTTTCTGCAGCCTCTCCAGGTCGCTTTTCGCCGCGTCCAGCTCGGTCTGGGCGCGATGGACCACGAGTTGCTGCCGCTCCACGTCCTGCTGCGAGACAATCTCGTCGGCCAAGGCGCTCGACGGGGAGGGCGCCCGGAGCTTGTTCAGCCGGGCAAGGTCCTTCTGGGCCAGTTCCAGGTTGGCCTGGAGCAGCCGGATCTTCTCGGCCAGGCTCTTGGCCTCAAGATCCTGGAGTTCGACCTTTTCCTTTCCCAGTTTCGCGGCCTGGACCCGCGTCTCGGCCAATTGCGATTCGGCGGTGCGGCGTGCAATGGCCTCCTCGACCTGGGAAGCCAGCAAGTCTACTTGCTGCTGTTTGAGGGGGCGGCTCTCCAAGGTGGCCAACACCTGGCCCTTCTCGACGGTCTGGCCCTCCTCCAACGGCTTGCCGTCCACCAGTGCCAGGCTTTCCAGGCGATCTCCCGGCGGGCCGTTGATGTCGATGGTTCCCTGGGCCGGCTCCACCCAACCCAGGACGCGAAGGACCTCAGGCTCGTCCGTCGCGCCGGCCATGCCGGGAGCCGCCCCGCCGCCGCTCGTGTCCGTCTTGGCCGACCAGGGATTCGGCAGCCAACCGTAATAGACAGCGATCCCCGCGGCCAGCAAACCGACGACTCCCAGGAGGACTAAGGTGCGAAAGTGCTTCACGGCAGTGTCTCTCGTTCTCAGATCACACGAAATCCGCATGCATCGTTGTTGCGAGCATGGCACTTGTCAAGCCTTTAGGGCGCCGGTTCGGCTGTCCAACACCGTCAAAATACCCCTCTGGAGGGGATTGCAGGGTGCCGGAGTGTTCCTCGCCGGGTACCGCTTCCTTAACTCCGTTGCCAGACAATTGTAGGATACAGATTTGCAACGGGTAGAATACATAGTTTCTGTTGCGGAAGGTGGCGGAATTGTTTTTTGACTTTGCCCAATTGTGGCCGCTGGCGTTTTGCGGCCCGGCCGGGTTTAGCATGTCAAAGTGGGCGAGGCGGGCAGCTTCGGTCGAGCAAGACGATGCGCGCCGCGCCCGTCGG
>JBEKCP010000285.1:0-7669 GCA_050014815.1 Thermoguttaceae bacterium
CAAGATATAATCAAAGGCTGGATGGGAGTCGCCGGAGACTCCGGCGTCGCCCTTTTGGGCAGTTGATTTGAATTCGTCGGATGACTAGATAAAGAGCAACTCGGCGCGGATGGCCGGGGGGCCCGTTGAAGAGTAAGCCGACGTGGTTGAATGCCTCGGGGCGTTCAGCCACGCCGGCTTTCTTGTTTTCCGCACGGGGACCAACCGCAGGAGGTGACCAGTGAATACCGTTCGACCCCTTTTCGTATCGACCTACCCGCCCGAAGCATGCGGGCTGGCGACGTTCACGCGGGACTCGGCTGACGCCGTGGACATGGCCGCGCCGGAGCCGGCGTCGTCGGTCGCAGCCATCCGGAAGACGCGCGATCTCCGCTACGACGACCCCCGCGTGGCGCATGTCATCGACAACAGCCGCCCGGGCGCGTACCGCCGGGCCGCGGAGGTGGTCAACGACGGCCCGTGCGACGTGGTCAGCTTGCAGCACGAATTCGGCCTCTACCCCGGCGACTGGGGATCCGAGGTGTTGAACTTCGTGCGTGAATGCCGCAAGCCCATCGTCACGACGTTCCACACGCTCTTGACCGAGCCCGCAGGGCTGCCACGGCACATCGTCCAGAACCTGGCGGCCCACAGCCGGGGCATCATCGTGATGACCAGAGTCGCGGCGAGGCTCTTGGAGCAGGTCTACCGCGTGTCAGGGGCGAAGGTGCGGGTGATTCCTCATGGAGTGCCGGAGGTCCCGTACCAGCGCGACGGCACGCACAAGATACGCCTGGGGTTCGCCGGCCGGCAGGTCATTTGCACTTTCGGACTGATCAATCGAGGCAAGGGACTGGAGTACATGATTCAGGCCATGCCCCGGATCGTCGCCGCGTGTCCCGAGGCGGTTTACCTGATCGTGGGCGTCACCCACCCGCAAGTCAAGCGCCAGGAGGGTGAAGTCTACCGGGAAAGCCTGGTCGAGATGGCCCAGTCGCTGGGGGTCGGCGGGCACGTGCGTTTCGTGAACAAGTATCTCAGCCTCGCCGACCTCCTGTCGCACCTGCAGGCTTGCGACGTGTATGTCACTCCCTACCCGGGGAAAGACCAGATTGCCAGCGGCACCCTGGCGTATGCCCTGGCCGCGGGCGGGGCGGTGGTCAGCACGCCCTACCTCTACGCCCAAGAAGTCCTGGCCGACGGACGCGGTCTGCTCGTGCCGTTCGGCCAAAGCAACGCCATGGCGGATGCCGCGCTGCGATTCCTCAAGGATACCGCGTTCCGGGTTGAAACCCGGCGCAGGGCGTACCAGTACGCAAAACCGATGTTCTGGCCGAATGTGGGCCGGCAGTACCTGGAGTTCTTCGACCAGGTTGCGTCGGAAAGCGAAACCCGTCGGCAGTGGCCTTATCGCAAGGCCTTTCCGGCGCCGAGCGACCGGCTCAGCCCCAGCACACTTGTGCCCGGAGGCCGATAATGCACCCCAGCAGCCCGATCTCCTTGAACCACCTGGACCGCATGACGGACTCGACCGGGTTGATCCAGCACGCCGTGTACAGCATCCCGCGGCGCGAGAGCGGCTACACGACCGACGACAACGCCCGGGCCTTGCGCCTCTCGACGCGACTGTGGGAGCGGCAGCCGGCGGATCGCATGCTCGGCCGCGTGACGACCTACCTGAGCTTCCTGGAACATGCCCGCTGCCCTGTCCGCGGGTTTCACAATTTCCTGAGTTATCAGCGCGACTGGCTGGATGCCGAAGGCACGGGCGATAGCCAGGGGCAGGCGGTCCGCGCCCTGGCCGAGGTGCTCGGCAGCAGTTTGCCCGACGGATACCGCGCGTTGGCCCGCGAGTTGATCGACGCCGTTACGCCCGCGCTGGACGATCTGCGGAGCCTGCGGGCGCAGGCCTACGTGATCCTGGCATGGGGGCATCTGTCGATGTCGGGGGTGAAGGATCTTGAGCCGCTCGAGAATGTTGCCCGATCCGCGGCCCAACGGCTCCTCGAGTGCTACCGCCGTTCGCAACGGCCGGATTGGTCATGGTTCGAGTCGCGGATGACCTATGCAAACGCCGTCTTGCCGCATGCCCTGTTCATGGCCGCCCGGTGCTGGCCGGAGGAGGATTTTCTCGACGTGGCGGAAACGTCGTTCGCCTTCTTGGACCGCGAGACTACGGGAAAAGGGGACAGGGGACAAAGCCCCCGGACTGCGTCCGGGGGGTCAGGGGACAGGACCAATTTGCCTGAAAGGGCCGGAGCCGCGGTGGAGGATTTCTTCTGGCCGGTCGGAAACAGCGATTGGTACCCTCGCGGAGAAGAAAAATCGCCGTACGATCAGCAGCCGGTGGAGGCCGTCACCATGGCCGACGCCGCGCGGGCCGCGTTCTCGCTGCTGGGCAATGAAAAGTACCTGGCTGCCCTCCGCCGCGCGCACTCCTGGTTCTACGGCCGCAACAGCCTTCACCAACCGCTTGTCGATGTCCACTGCGGATCCTGCTATGACGGTCTCCAGCGGTCGGGCGTGAATCGGAACCAAGGAGCGGAATCGACGCTTTCCTACTTGTGGACGGAGGTGAACAACAAGGACAACTTGACGTGCGCCGAGAACCAGGAACCCCGAATCAGTACGCGGAGTTGTTCCATCGCCACGGCGACAACCCCATCCTGACAGCCCGAGACTCGCGCCGTGTTTCCCTGCGGCTGGATTCTGGACAAGCCCACCGGTGACATTCGTCTCTACTACGGCGGCGCCGACACTTGCCTGGCCCTGGCCACCGCCCCCCCCGTCAACAGGCCCCCTCTGGCCACCTTCTGCCCGCTGACGCCTCTTGACAATGGTATCAATAATGGTATCATTCAGTAATGCTCAGCAATCGAGAGGCTGAAACGTGAAAACGAAAAGAAGTGACCGTTACACCTATCGCGTAACGTGGTCGGAACAAGACCAAGAGCACGTCGGACTATGCGCCGAGTTCCCGAGCTTGAGTTGGTTGGCCTCTTCGCCCGAGGCGGCCTTGCGCGGAATCCGAACGGTCGTCGCCGAGGTCGTCAAAGACATGCAAGCCACCGGGGAAGCGATTCCCGAGGCTCTTGCTGCGCGTCGTTTCAGCGGAAAATTCATGGTTCGCGTGCCCCCGGAGATTCATCGGCGGTTGGCCGTCGAAGCCGCGGAGGCAGGCGTTAGCCTCAATCGACTCGCCAGCGCCAGGTTGTCTTGATGGGATCAACAAAACGCAAAGGCGGCCGGGGCTCCCTGAGCGTCCGGCGTCTGCCGGTCACCCTCACCAGCGATATTCGCCGCGTCATTACCCGGTTCTTCGATCCCGGCGGGGAGGCGAGGATCCGGAGCATCGTCGAGCGCATCAGCGGTCTGAGCGGCGGGGAGGTGGACCGGTTGCTGAACGAGGTGTTTCTGAAGTTCCGTGCCCGCCACGGCAACATCGCCTCCGTGCTCGATGAGAATTACCGCGAGGCCATGGCGATGATCGACATGTCGGACGACCTCTCGCACAATCGCCGCCTCCTGATCGGGTCCTACTTGACCGCCGAGTATTCGATCGAGTCGGCGGCGCTCTTCAACCCGTCGATCGTCCCGCATCACAACCAGCGCAACCTTCCCGCCGGCGCGGTGCGGTTCATTATGAGTCTCCGGGCGACGGGCGAGGGGCACGTATCGTCGATCGTCTTCCGCACCGGCGTCATCACTTCCGATCACCAGATCCAGATCGACCCGTGCGGACGCCTCGCCAGGCCCATCTGCGTTGTTCCCGACAGCCAATACGACAAGCCTTTGTTTCGGCGCAAGCTCAAAGACATCGGCGTCCACGACGAGGCGGTGGACCTCGTGCTGGATCGCCTCGCCGACTCTTTCACCGCGGCCCAGCTCGAACATGCCGTCGCCGAGGCGCGGGATGCGGCGCCCGAGAGGCTTCGGCTTGAGGCGTCGCTCCAGGACATCCGCTGGCTGGCGCAATCGAATTATCAGTTGGAGCTTCCGCGGGAAGCGGAGGCGTCCGAGGTGGTCATTTTTCCCCAGACCGACAATGAAAGCCACGGCATCGAAGACCTGCGCATGGTCCGCTTCGTGGACGACGACGGCGCCGTCACCTACTACGGCACCTGCACGGCCTTCGACGGCTACCGCGTGCTCCCGCAACTGATCGAGACCCGCGACTTCCTCAGGGTCGGCGTACACACGATCAACGGCGTCTGCGCGCAGAACAAGGGCATGGCGCTCTTCCCGCGGCGGATCGGCGGGCACTATGTGATGTGCTCCCGCATCGACGGCGAGAATCTTTACATCATGGTTTCCGACATCGTTCACTTCTGGGAGACAGCCGAGTTGCTCAAGACGCCCCGCCGTCCCTGGGAGTTCGTGCAAATCGGCAACTGCGGCTCGCCCCTGGAAACGCCGGAAGGTTGGCTGCTGCTGACCCACGGTGTCGGGCCAATGCGCACGTATTGCATCGGCGCCATGCTGCTGGACCTCAACGACCCGCTCCGGGTGATCGGCTGTCTGAACGAGCCGCTCATCACGCCGACCGAAAAGGAACGCGACGGCTACGTGCCGAACGTGGCTTACTCCTGCGGGGCGATGATCCACAACGGGCGTCTCTACCTGCCGTTCGCCACGTCCGACATGGTTACCCGCATCGCCATGGTCTCGCTCGATTCCCTGCTGAACCGACTCATCAGGTAACCCGAACGGCATGGGGCGGAGCGACCGCGGAGGCTGCGGGAGCGGGCTGGCTCCAGCTCAACTTGAACTCGTATTCCTTCATGATGCCGTAGAGCGCCATAATGCCCACCAGGATCGCCAACAGGGCGAGCACCAGCAGCATCGTGAAGATGTCGGCCCGGGGCTTGCGGTAGAGCGGCCCGGCCTGGGCTCGTTCGGGCTTAGAGTTTGGCTCGGACAAGGTCACCCCTTTCGATGGGGACGGCAGGCGGCGGCACGACGCGGCAGACGGCCCGATCCGGCGAGATCTTGTCCGTGACGGTGATCTTGCCCACGTACTTCATGCCGCCGCTGCTCGGGCGGATGACGAACAGGGTGTGCCCCGTCCGGATGCCGTCGTCGCTGCCCAGGGCGATTTCCACCAGGTCGGGCGGCCGGACCTCGACGATGCGCGTGCTCGTGCCGGGCGGCGGCTCCTTCGTCATGCTGTTCTCGTCGAGCTTGAAGTACTCGCAAATCGCCCGATACTTGGTCAATTGGTCGGCGAGCTCCTTGGCGGCGTTTTCCAGGCGCTTCTGTTCGGCGACGGCGTTGTGCCACTCGTCCGTCAGGCGGATGACGTCCTTGAATGCCCTGTCCCGCTCGGCCTGGGCCAGCTTGATGTCTTCCCGCGCCTTGTCGGTTTCCGCCCGGAGATTGAAGAGCGTTTCGTGGGCCGCTTTGACGGTGGCCACGGCGTCGCGGAGCGCGTTCTCCAGAGTGGCGATCTTCTCGTTGTCGGAGGTACGCTCTTTCAGCAGCAGTTGGTTCTCGGTCTCCAATTGCGCCAGCACCTTGTCCTGGCGGTCTTTTTCGGTCTTGCACTGTTTATCGAGCGATTGCTTCTGCTCCTCTTTCTCCTTGGTTTCCTTCTTCGACTTCTCCAACTGCTGCTTCAATCCCTCGGGGAGCGCAGCGGTCGGGTTCGAGTTGTCCGCCACGAGCCGCCAGTTCTTCTGGACCGCGTAAACGGCCAGCGTGAAACTCATGAAGACAACGCTCATGAGGAAGATGAAGACCGTAAAGATTTTGCCGACGAGGTTCATAGGAAGGCCTCTCCTCGCTACCCAACACTCCAACTGAACTAGTATAACTTCGCCTATTTTCCCGTGTCAACCAAGATACCCTAGTCGAAGCGGTTGGCGGGCGCGGCTTGCTCTATAAACGCGAAGCCTGCCGGCGGGCATGGCCTGCTCTATAGAAACGTATCTCAGAAATCGCCCGACTTATTCCCATTCCCGTCTGAAGGGGGGTGATGTCAGCGTGGCAGTCT
This sequence comes from Thermoguttaceae bacterium, assembly GCA_050014815.1. Lineage (GTDB taxonomy): Bacteria > Planctomycetota > Planctomycetia > Pirellulales > Thermoguttaceae > JBEKCP01. The sequence goes on from JBEKCP010000285.1 coordinate 5,972, forward strand.
CGTCGCAACCACCCCTGATTGGCCCCCCCATGGGGAGTGGATAAGAGAGGGGAAAGCACCAAATCCGAAGCACGAAATCCCAAACAAATCCAAAATCTAAAATCCAAAATCCAAAATCGCCCTCCAATCCCTAAATCCCTCGCCCCTCGCCCCTCGCCCCTCTGCGAACTCCCGCCAGGGCGAACAGACACGTGGCCGCCAGGCACAGGCCGGCCGGCCAGTCGCCGTACTGGAGGTAATAGCTCCGGCGGCTGTCGGCGACGACCGCGGCCAGCAAGGTACACGGCCGGCGGCGTGGTCCTTCGGCCAGGAGGCGGCCATTGCCGTCGATCCAGGCGGAGATCCCCGTGTTGGCGGCGATCAGGAAGGGCTTGCGGCACTCGACGGCCCGAAATACCCCGCACGCCAGGTGCATCTCCAACTCGCTGGAGCCCCAGAACCAGCCGTCGTTGGTCAGGTTGACCAGCACGTCGGGCTCGGCCCCTTCCTGGGCCAGTGCCCGCACCTGCCGCCGGATGACGTGCGACAGCACGCTCTCGAAACAGATGTTCGGCGCGATCCGCACCGGCCGGCGGGTCCGGCCGGGCGGCGTCAGCGTGATCCCTTGCGGCTTGTCTCCGGCGGTCACGCTGACCGGAAGCGGGGTGAGCCCCTGGAGCCACGGCGCGTACTGCGTCATCGGGACGTATTCGCCGAACATGACCAGGTGCATCTTGTCATAGCTGCCCAGCAACTCGCCTTGGGGCGAGACGCACACGGCCGTATTGTAAATCCGGGCGCGATCGACGCCGTAGTGCCGCCGGTCCACGCCGAAGATCGCCGGGACACCCATCGCGCGGGCCGTCTCCGCCATCGCCCGGAGGCTTTCCCGGACGAACTCGGCCAGTCGGCGGTGGAACTCGTGCTCGGACAGGTCCCGGCATTCCGGGGGCGCCGTGGCGCCCGGGTCGCTGGTGACCCAGGACTCGGGGAACATGCTCTCCGGCCAAACCATCAGGTCCACGCGGAGGCCTTCCGCGGCGGCCTCGGCGAGCGCCTGCCTCGACAGGTCGCAGTAGTGCCGGTACATGCACTCCGCCATGCCCTCGTCGTGCTGCATCTGCGTGTCGATCGAGCCTTGGATCAGGGCGATGCGGGCGATTGGATCGCCGCCGCGTGCCGGGCCGTCCGACATGCGGGCGCAGCCGTAGGCCAGCGCCGCGGCCGGCAGGGCCACGGCGGCCGCCAGCGGCCAGGCCGTCCACCGCGAGGAGCCGCAAGGCAAGGCGCGGGCCAGACAGGCCGCCGCGAACATGACGAGGAAACTCACCGCGAAGGCGCCCCCCAAGTCGCTCACCTGGATCAGCGCGGTCCATCGGTATTGAGTGTGTCCGAGGCTGGCCATGGTCATGCCGCCGAGCACGTGGGCCCGGACCAGCTCCAGTCCGGTCCAGACGACCGGGGCGGCCACGATCACCGGGACGCGGAGCCGGTGGACCGCCGCCCGGCTTACCGCGATGAAGATCGGCAGGTAGAAGGCGAAATAGAGCCCGAGTGCCAGCCAGCCGAACCCGGTGGCCCAGTGCGGCAGGCGCAGCCACTGGAGCGCCGCGAGCCAGAAGAAGAACCCGACCAGCCAGAGCACGACGTAGGGCCGCCGCCGGGCCAGCCGGGCAGCCACGACGAGCAAGAGCATCGTCAGCGGCCAGAAGACCAACT
>JBEKCP010000286.1:0-7653 GCA_050014815.1 Thermoguttaceae bacterium
CCATCAAAGTGATCGAGGAAGGTGGTAGCGGCGTAGCAACACAATCTTGACCCACTACCCGGGCCCACGCATTGACGAATAAGTTGCCGCTCCATAGACTGGATGGACTGGCGCAGTACCGCCGTCCCGCCGCCGCGCCCTGCCATTTTCCCTGCCCCATCGCCCTAATGTCTGGGATTCCACCATGCTCAGGACTGTTGCCGTATCTCTAGCGGCCGAACCACGCTTCGAGGGACATCGTGCTTGCGCGTCGGACCGCCGCGGTCTTGGCCGCGGGCGAATTGGCGGCCTGTTGTTGGTCCTGGAACTGATAATCCTGGCATCGGCCTCGCATGCGGCTGTCGGCAATGGGCAGTACTACGAGTGTACCCTCCAGCGGGTTCTTGCCAGCGGCGGCAATGTCGTCCTCCTGCTTAACGTGGAGGACGGACAAGTCCGTGAACACGCCCTGAAGGTCATCAGCGAACCCTACGCGACGTGCCGGATGAAGGAGCACTCCCTGAAGGTGGATGGGAACCGACTGAGCGGCCCGATGCAGATCCAGGTTGGCCCGGGCATCGAGAAGATCGAATTGGACGTGGCGCTCGACAAGGGTGGAACCTACCTCGTCGCCTATGGTTGTCCCGACCCGCCTCGGAAGGTCGAGGGGAGTGTGACCATCGAGAGGCAGCCAAGTTCCATGCCCCCAAAGGCCAAGATCTGGTGGCCCCGGAAGGTCGAGGGGAGTGCGGCCGTCGAGGTGCCCCGAGACGCGACAGGCAAACAGTGGGTGGTTTGGCTTCAGCAGGCATTCGGGCCAGAGACGCGACTGGGGCTGGTGTTCGACGTGGACCGCCAAGCCAAGTCGCTGACGGCCGTGCGAGGCATCGCCGCCGGGTATAACCGAGGCACGCATCCGCTGGATACGTCGAAACTCACGTTCGACGGAACGAAGCTGGAGGGAGAGGTCGGCATCACCATCGTGCCGTCCCAAACGAGTAAATGGTTGGCTGCGTGGGTGCCCGCACACAGGCAACCGATGGATGGCCTTATCAAGTTGAATTCCTCGCTGGACGGCAACGACAAGGCGGGGAGTTACTCCGCGGTGTTCGGCATTGAGAAGCAGCGCTCGGGCCAGGTCTCCGTCAAGCCGGCGACGCAGTCGCAGCTTCGGGCGATGATCGCACCCGTCCTCTCCCCGCAGACGCCGTGGCGGGTGTGGCTGGCGACGGGGCCGAGGATCACGAAAGGCCGGAACAACCAGATAGCCGTTGCCCCCAACGCACAGAGCTACGAGGCCGCAACCGCGCAGTTGTCGGCGCGGCCCCCCGCGGACTGGAGCAGACGCGACTACGACGACAGCCTGTGGGGCCGGTACATGGACGACTTGTTCGAGTTGATCGGCGGGTATGGCGTGACGACTGATTGGAGCACATCGAGGGACCCTGCGTTGTTGTGCCTGCGCACGCGGTTTGGCGTGTCGGCCCCGGCACAGGCGGCGGATGTGAAGGTGACCGTGGAGTATCTCGGGGGCGCGGTAGTCTACGTGAACGGAGTGGAAGTGGGGCGGAGTCACCTGCCGCAGGGCAAACTCGAACCGCACACGCCCGCCGCAGACTACCCGGTCGAGACCTACACGCAAGACGACGGGGAAGCCCCCTTGCCGGCTCTAGGTCTTGGCGTCCAACCGGAGGCGAAGTGGTTGCCGCGCTACCAGGCGCGCGTGCGCACGATGGTCGCATCCGTACCGCCGCAGGTATTGGTACAGGGCGCCAACGTCCTGGCCGTGGAACTGCATCGCGCCCCGGTATCCGGAACAATGCCTCCGCAGGGCAGTTGGAGTCATCTGGGGATTCGCGAGGTGAAGGTGACCAGCGCCAATGGCGCGGGACTGGTTGCGTTCGGGGAAGCGTTGAAGGGCACGCGGGCCTGGAACGCCCAGGCGGTGGAGCAGATCGCGGAGAACCCCGTCCCGAGGTTCCGCATTGCCGGCGGTTGGTCCGACCAGTCCCGGGAAGTCTACCAGCCGCGCGGCAAGCCGCTCACGGGAATCGCGACGGGAAATCCCTTCGATCCGGTCGTGCCGTTAAGGATTCTGTCGCCGCGGAACGGCGTGGGCCATGGACAGGTGGTCCTCTCGGATCCCGACGGATTGCGCGGAGTCGGCGCGAGCGTGGCCGATTTCAAGGGGCCGGGCGGAGCGGTCTTGCCGGCCGGTGCAGTGCGGATACGGTTCGCGGCGCAGGATCCGGGTTTCCATTGGTGCGACGACCTGCTGGAAAAGCCGAACGAAGGAGCCAGGACGATCCCCGTGTGGTTGGAGGTACAGGCGCCGAAGAACCAGCCCCCGGGCTGGTACGCGTCCACGCTCCTGTTGGAAGCCAACCAAAAGACTTTCCGGACGCCCGTGCAGGTGTTCTTGACGGGCTTCACCGTCCCCGACGCGAAGGACCTGCGATCGTTGATGGGCGTGATGCACTCGCCGGACGCGGTCGCGGACGCCTATCAGGTGCAACCGTGGTCGGACGCGCATTTCAAGTTGATGGCCAGGTCGCTGGAGATGGCGGGACAGTTGGGCAACGACGTAATTTACGTGCCCGTCATCGTCGGGACGCACATGGGGCACAAGGCAGGACTGGTCCGGTGGGTGAAAACGGAGAAAGGGCTGCAACCGGACTTCCGCATCTTCGAGAAGTACCTTGATCTGTATCTGAAGTATTGCGCGCCGCCCAAGGCGATCATTCTGTACGTCTGGAGTGAAGCCAATGCGGAGGAGGTGGCGGACGTCTACGAAAGCCGGAGAATACCCGCCCGAACGTGGACGCCGCGCGAGCGGCCGCGCGTGACGCAATGGGACCCGGCGACCGGAGCCAATACGGATGTCGTTGTCCCGACGTTCCTGCAAGCCGGGGCGGAGGCGTTCTGGAAGCCGCTGTTCGACGGCGTGCGCGATATCGTGAAGAAGCGCGGCTGGCCGGAACGCGCGATCCTGGTGGGATGCGGCAGCGACATCCGGCCCTCGCAGAAAACCGGGGAGCTGCTGCGGCAATGGGCGCCCTACGCGCGATGGAACATCTACTCGCACTTCTCCGGAGATCCGGGGCCATCGGCGGCCGGCACAATGATCGCCGTCGGCAACCTCGAAGTGGGATTGAAGGAGTGTCCTGGGGGCGATGAAAACGTATGGCTGAGGAAGCTCGATTTCCTCGACATCCCGCTGCAACGCGCCATGTACTACGATCAATCGCCGCCGATGGCGTTTCGGACGATTCCGATGTATTCCGGGCGATTGGCGCGGACGGGGCTCGATTTCTGGCCGGAGAACGTACGTTATCGCCCGCTTATCTGGGGCGTGTATCCCATACGCGTTGCGGGCCGCGGGCCGGACGGACCGTTGCCGACCGTACGCTTGCAGATGATGCGCGAGGCACTCCAGGACTTCGAGGCGCGGTTGACGGTCCTCGAGGCGATCGCGAAACTGCCGGCGGAAGAACAGAAGGCCCCTCGCGCCGTGTTGAACGACCTGCACCGTCGCATGGCAATCGGCGACGGCTATCTGTCGCAAATGGAACTCAACCTCGATTGGCCCGGGTACGTGGCGCAGATGTATCGGGCCGCCGAGGAACTCACCGGCATCAAGACCGAGGCGAAATGGGAACAGCCGCCGAAGTGATTCGGCAAAACCAACAGGAAAATCGCAGACAATCAGGCCCCTTTTCTGGCCCCACCAGGTTGAGGAATAAGTGTTGAACAACCAACCGGGGAACGTCGTGAACCACAACAGCGAGGGGAACATGCAAGTACGGACAAGGCGCGTGATTGAGGAAGCGTTGATCGTACGCCACTGGATCGCCGGCGGTCTGGCGGCGGTGATCGTCTTGATATCGATTGCGGCCGTGCCGGCGCGTGGCGCGGACGGGGGACTGGCGGCGCCCGAAGGGTTGCGGTTCGACAACCAGGTTGAACCGTTGGGCATGGCCATCCGGCAGGCGCGATTCTCCTGGTTGGTGAAGGACGCGCGGCGCGGCGCCGTGCAATCGGCGTATCGCATTCTCGTTTCGACGGATTCGAGCGTTGGCGAAACGGGGCCGAATCTTGTTTGGGACAGCGGCATAGTAGCCAGTGATCGCTCGATCCAGGTTCCTTACGGCGGGCCGGCCCTGAAGTCCCGGCAGCGTTACTTCTGGAAAGTCCAGACCTTCGACGCCGCTGGCGCCCCTTCGCCCTGGTCGGCCCCATCCTGGTGGGAAATGTCCCCCGGCCCCGATGAACCATGGAAATCCGCTTGGATCACCATGTCGCGCGTCCCACCGGCCTTCGTACCCGACCCCGATGTGTTCAACATCTCCCGCGCCGTCATGTTCCGCGCCGCCACGGCCCAAGGCACCTGGCGCCAACAGTTCATCCTCCCGCATGAAGGCCAGGTCGCCAAGGCGACGCTCCACGTCGCCGCCACCGCGCCCTACGTCGTCTACCTCGACGGGAAGAAGGCGGCCGCTGGCGATCCAACCGGCGCCGACGCGAAGACGCTCACCATTCGCCAGCACGACATCGCATCGTTGCTGCGCAACAGTCTCAACACCGTCGCCTTGGCCCTGGCAGACTCGGCCGGCAATCAACCGCGCATGATCGTCGCCGCCGCCGAGATTCGCATGGCCGACGGCAGCGGCCTGAACCTCGAAGCCGACGGCGAGTGGCGATTCAACCCCACCCCCGAGAAAGACTGGGAGCAGCCGGCATTCAACGACTCCCAATGGCAGTTGGCGCCCACATCCGGCGGAATCAGTTCAAAAGACGCCCCCAAACCCCTGGTGCGCTCGCAGCGCACGCGCCGCCCGATTCATCTGCGCAAGGAATTCGACCTCCCCTCCAAGCCCAAACGCGCCCGCGTGTACGTCAGCGCTATCGGTGCCTGCGAGCTGACCATCAACGGCAAACCAGCCTCCGACGATGTCTTTGCCCCCAATCGCGAGGCTGATCGCTACGTCACTTACGACGTGGCCGATCTACTCGTGCCCGGACGCAACTCCATCGGCGCGACCGCCGCTGGCGGATGGGCCGCCGGCCAAGACTCCGGATGGGGATCATGGCCGCGGTTCTTCTTGCAGTTCGAGGCCGACACCGGCGACAAGTCGCTGGTCATCGTCACCGACGAAACATGGAAAGTCCATCCCGCGCCGATCCTCGACGCCGCAAACTTCAGCGGCGAAAAATACGACGCGCGGCTCGAACAGGCCGGCTGGGACCAAGTGGGCTTCGACGACCGATCCTGGGCACCCGCCGCCATCGGCTCCGCGCGCGGCAAGAAATTCCTCCCGGCCAATGTCCCCCCCATGCGCTGCACCGAGCAGACGGCACCCGTCAAGGTCGAGAAACTTGCCGACGGCGTCTTCCGCTTCGATTTCGGCCAGAACGCGGCCGGCGTTTGCACGCTCGACCTCCGCAACGCCGAACCCGGCCGCCGCATCACCCTCACCTTCGGCGAGACGCCCGCCTGCGATGGCAGCGGCGCCGAGAATACCGACGTCTACATCTGCAAAGGCGGCCCGCGCGAAACCTGGCGCCCGCGCTTCACCTACCGCGGTTTCCGCTACGCCAAGGCCACCAACTATCCCGGCACGGCCGATGCCAGGAGCCTTGTGCGCCGCGTCATCCACACCGATGTCCGCCCCGTCGGCGGTTTTGCGTGCGCCGATGATCTGGTCAATCGCATCTGGCACAACTCCGTGTGGAGTTGGCGCTCGAATATGTACGGCGCCTTCACCGACTGTCCACAGCGCCGCGAACGTTCCCCGTGGAATGGCGATGCGCAGATCAGTTCGCACGGCTGCGCCTACTCCTTCGACATCAGCACGTTCATGGACAACTTCGTTGCCCGTTACGGTCGCGGTTGTGGTTTCGCCTGGACCGACGTGACCACCACCGGCGTCTGGGTCCTGCGCCAGTTCTACGACGACGCCAACGCCGCCGAGCGTCACTACTCGGCCATCAAGGCGATGGTCGACGATCGCACCAAGGCGGCCGTTGATGGTTTGGCAAAGGGGTTTTCCTTCGGCGACTGGGGCCATCCGCGCGGCCTCAAGTCCGACAAGATGAAGCAAGTGATCGATCAGGGCTACTGGCTGAGCTCCGCCCAGCACCTCGCCGAGGCCGCGCGAATCACCGGCCGAAAGGAAGATCAGGCCAAGTACGAGGCCCTCGCCGACGCCATCCGCAAGACGGCACGGGAACGCCTTTTGGACCGCGCCACCGGCGTCATCGGCGACGGCGGCCAGACCTCCCAGGTCATCGCCCTTAAGTTCGGCCTCGTCCCCGAAGATCTCCGCCAAAAGGCAGTCGCCGTGTTGGTGAAAGACATCGAAGACCGCGGTTGTCACGTCGATGTCGGCTTCGTCGGCATACAGCACATTCTACCCGTCCTTTCGGACAACGGCCGCCACGACGTGGCGTGGCGGCTGCTCACCCAGGACACCTTTCCGTCGTGGGGCTACATGGTCAAGCAGGGCGCAACGACGCAGTGGGAATACTGGCCCGGGCGCGGCTCGCAGAACCATCACCAGTTCGGCTGCGTCAACCAGTGGATCATGGAGTATCTCGCCGGCCTCAGTTCTTCCGAGCCTGGTTTCAAGAAGATCCTCTTTGCCCCCGACCCAATCGGCGGATTGCCCTGGGCGGAGGCGCACCACGACAGTCCGCACGGTCGGGTTGCGATCCGGTGGGAACGGAAGGATGGCGTACTGCGTGTCACCTGTACGGCGCCGGCGAATACCACGGCCACGTTGCTGCTGCCGATCCGCGATACCGAGGCGGTGCGTGAAGGCGAGACCAGCGCCGCCAAGGCTCCCGGCGTAAAGCTGCTGGGCAAGGTCCAGCACCGGGGGCAGTCGAAGATGGCATTTGAATTTGGCAGCGGGACGTATGATTTCGCGGCGCCCATTCCGTGATCGGGGGCGACACCAACCATCACCGCGGCCAAAGCCGCGAGGAGGACAACATGCGGACATGGACAATGTGAATGACCTTGGGGTCGTTGCTTGCACTGAATCTGGCGCTGGTTGTCCACGCACCCGGCCATTGCGAACCGCCGCCCGTGCGCTTTAATCTGGGGTGCGAAAACAAATAGTCGTAACCGTTCACGGGGACTGTCCCGGTTTTCGCGGCGGAGGCGACCCAACCATGAAAACAGGCTTAGTTCAAGCACCGTATTTTGGGAACGACGGCAGTCCTCTAACCTGCGTCGGTCACCCCAACCTCCGCGCGCAAGCAGTCGCGATGTCAGACTGTGGAGAGGTCGGCGACGCGGCTGCCCGACTTCCGCGACGGGCCACACCGCCGTGTGACGCCATCCGAGTTGTGATCGTCGCCCGTCGTGCGATATAATTTGGACATGCTGAAGACCCGGCACAAGGATAAGACGCAACTTTACCTGGAATGCAACGGCGACCAGCAGGCCGGTGGGCTCCGTCCTCCACGGCTCAGTAGTTCGCCGGCACGACCCACACGCTGCGGAACTGCACCGGATCGTGGTCGCCCTGAAGCACGATCGGCCCTTTTGGTACCTCGCCCTTGAAATCCCCGTACTGGATGCCGGTCGGTCCCTTGAACTCCGCGTTTTCATGGATCAGCGTGCCGTTCTGGTACACGGTGGCACGAGCCTTCTCGGTAAGCTTGCCC
>JBEKCP010000287.1:0-7642 GCA_050014815.1 Thermoguttaceae bacterium
ATAGAACCCGTGCCGCGAGGGGACCGTGCCCACCGACTTCGCCCGCAGGCCGTCGACCACCACACCGCAATTCGCCCGCACGTTGTCGGTCCAGGGGCAGCCGCCGCCGTAGCCCCGCGCGCGGCCGACGCGCTGGTAGAGCGGCCGATTGTATGCCTGAAAACCCAGCAGGCTGAAGCACTCCGCGGTGTAGTGCATGTAGTAGGTCGCGAGCTGCAGCGGCACGGCGGGCGCGGGACCCTCGAAATAGGCCGGCGACTCCTCGGCCTTCAGAAACGCGAAGCCGCGCTCGGGGGCGACGAACGATCGCGCGGCCGGCGGCCTGACCTTCGCCGGATCGATCGGCTCGCTCAGGAAGATGAGCGAAGGGTAATACTTGTCCTCCTCCGGCGAGCGTTCCTGGGCGAGGAAGTAGTCGAAACCGGCGTCGGGCCACTTGGCGTGGGCGAACTCGTAGACCAGGGGGCCTGTCATCCGCGGCACGCTGCCGTTCATCCTGTTGACGCCGAAGCGGCCCGTGCCGCCGCGGCCGTCGGCGCCGTAGCCGGCCAGGGCCGCGTGCAGCGTTCCGGCGTCGCCCATGGTCACGCGATGGAAGGCCGGCCGCGACGAGCCTTGCTGGGTGCGGGGGAAGAGCAGTTGGATCAGGTAGGTTTCGAGGTAGTTTCGCATTGTGCCGCCGCCGCGTCCGCGATAACCGAAGCCCATCTCGTCCAGCCCCAGCCGCTCGAGCGACCGGCACCAGAGCATCATTTCGGTGATCATCGAGCCCTGCTTGGCGAACTCCTCGAAATGGAAGGCCCCGTCGGCGATGTAGTCGTCGAAGAAGAACTTCCAGCCGCCGTTGGACGCGAACACCGCGCGGATGAGCTTCTCGTCGCGGAGGGCGACGGCCATGAGGTGCGTTCCCATCACCCGGTTCCACTGCATGTTGGGCAGCCAGAACTCGCGCGAGTAGGCGAACTTGTTCTCGGTGACCTGCCACTCGATGAACGCGCGGAAGGCGGCCTCGACCGCGCGGTGCTCGGCCGGGGAAAGCTCGTCGTACAGCGCGTCGTAGCGCAACACGTTGACGAACGGCGAGTAGTAGGTGGCCTTCCCCTCGGGACGCTCGGACGCGAAGCCCATCAGGGCCTGCTTCTCCCCGCGGCCGGCCGCCTTGTCGCCCAGCACCACGTAGGCGAACAGGTTCTTGTAGATGCTCCCGACGCTGCTCCCTTTGCCCGCAGCGGCGGCGCCGGGCAGTGCGTCGGCCATCTGCTCGAAGCGCCGGCGGGCCCAGGGCTGGCTCTCGACGGTCTGCTTGAGCCTGGCCGCATCCGCGCGGTCCCAGAGCATGAACGGGTGGGGCACGTCGGCCGGCGCGGCCAGGGCGGCGGTCGAGAAACCCGTCGCGGCCAGGACCATCACACCCATCAGGAGCATAATGGATAGACCACGAAACACACGGAAGAAAATGAAATGCGGGAAAGACGACGACGCGAGTGGAACCAGGAATTTATCAACGATCTTCATGTCTTTTCGCGTGTTTCGTGGTTGACCTGTCGGTCACTCTCCGAACCGCTGCCCGTGTACCGCGTGCAGCTTGAACCAGGCCTCGGCCTGCTCGCGGTCGGCAACCCAGAACATCTTCTTGCGCTGGTCCTTGGGAACGTCGGCGGCCTTGCGAATGGGCGGCGTCATGCTGGCGAGTCCTCCGGCGAGGATCTTCTTCTGCTCGGCCTCGAGTCGTGCCTTTTCGACCGTCGCCGCCTTGGCCTGCTCAACGTCGCTGCCGGCAACCTCTTCGAACAGCGGCCCCACCGAGCCCCAATTGGCTCCCATCGCCCACGTCTTTCGCAGGACCAGGAGCATCGGGTACCGCCCCTTCTGGAGTTCGATCACCTGGCCGTGCTCCACCGGCACGCCGCCCAGCACGATTTGCAGGCGGCCGAGCACGGAGAAAGGCGCTTTCAGTTTCACGCAGACGGCCGCGGGCACGTCCACGACGGTATACCCGAGCAGGGTGAAATTGCCGCCACCCAGCGTGATGCCGCCGTCGGCGCGAACAGCCTTCGGGTTCATGGGATTGAAGGTCGCCTCGTGGTCGTCGATCGCGACCTTGTCGCCGGGTTTCGGCCGGAGTTTCTCCAGGCCGCCGAGGTCGGTCATGGGATCGTTCTTCATCGCGAACTTCAACGTTTCGGTGGTGAGCCAGGCGGAGGGACTCCGCCCGACGGCCAGCGGCGCCACCGGCACGCCCTCCGGCGGCGCGTAATCCGCGGGCGGCGGAATCGCTATGAACGTGCTCGTGTTGGCCTCGCCCAGCAGGTAGCCGGCCGGCGACCCCTTCAGCGCATAGTGCGGCTGCCGGAACAGGTCCTCGACCGCGAAGGGGTCGATCAGGTAACCGGTTTCCTCGTCCACCTGCTTCAGTTCGACCGGACCGTCCGTGGCGTACTTGTCCGTGGGCACGCGCAAGCCGATAGCCTTGTCGATGAACAGGGCGAGGTAGTCCCACACCCGGATGCAGGTAACCCTGTCCGGGAAGGGCTTGCCCCAGCCGGGGCTCCCGTGCCCGTCGGGGTAGTCGCCGTGCCCGACGCCCTTGGCAACAACCTGGTGGGGCAGCCAGTTCTTTTGGGCACGGTAATTCAAGAGCGAGGGCCGCACGTGGATGAACCAGGTGCCGCCCCATTCGGCCTCGCCGTTGGAGTTGACGTGGAGTATGGTTTCCCCGGCGAGTTTCGCCGAAGCGGCGACGGGCCAGGTCGGCGTCTCCGCATGGTAGGAGATGCCGGCGATGGTCCGCTTGGGATATTCCCACTCCATGCGGATGGGAAAACTGCCGCGCGAGGACTTGCCCAGAACGATCCACGGCGCGTGCCGGATCTCGGGGATGCCGACCTTGGCGGCCAAGGCGTCGAGGATGGCCTGGACGTCCCCGACGTCCCCCTGGCGCAAGTAGACGACGGCCATTTCGCGCTTCGCCGCGACCGCGTGGACCGCGGCATGTTCGCCGACCGCCTTGGAATCGCTGTTGTTCGGGATGATGAAGAGCGCGCGGATGTGCTTGGCCCCGGGCGGGAACCAGGCCAGCAGCGGCGCGCCGACCCTGCCTGATCGGTCGGGCTTGCCCTCCAGCACGCCGGGCAAATCGAAGGCGATGGGCCAGTTCGGCTCGGGCTGGAGCGCCGCGGGTTTCGCCGCCTCCTTGGCCGGCGGCTCGGCGCCCAGCGGGCTTCCCGCCGCAACGACTGCGGCAAACAACAACGCCGCGGAGATTCCCGGCCAACGGGCCGGACGGTTCCTTGACTTGAGCATGATTAAGTCCTTCTTGAGTATGGGGTGATCTTTCAGGTCCGGGTCGTTTTGCGTCCGCCTTCTTTGTCTTCCCCGCCGGCCGCCGCTGGGGCCGCATCGCCTGCCGCGTCGAGGGCCGCGGCATTGCCATCCAACCTGAGTTCAACGGATCTGCACCGGCGGTGCGTCGCGTGCGGCAAGGTCGGCGGGCTTGCGATCGGCATCCTGCGCAAGGGGCGCCTCTCGGCGTCCCGGTTCCGAGGCCAAACCGAGGGCGGCGATCGCCCAAACGCCCATCATCATTATTGTTCTTGCCATAGATTGCCTGGGAACGGGAGTGACCGACTACCGCGGCGGGGTGCTCTTCCAGAGAGCCAAGTATGATCTTCGTCGCGGCTCTGGGCTTTGTCAAGCGTTCCCTTGCCAGAAACTTTCCCGGAAAATGAATGGCCCGGCGAGCCCGGAGGATGCCGGAAATCGCCGCATCTACGCTCGCGCGATCACCCCTGCGAACACGGGCGGGGCCACAGCCGCCAACTACATCCTCGTGGTGCCCAACACAATTTTCTGGCCGTCAAATCTTACGGTGCGATTCCCGACGCTCACCACGGCGTCCAGGCCCGAGCCCGCGACCTTGGCCTCGGGATGCTTGCCTGCGGCCACCGTGCCGACGAAGAAGTAGTGGTCCTTGCCGGGCACCGACACCGCGTTGATGCTGACGTGGACCTTCGCGCCGCGGTTGGTGCCGACGCTGTTGACGTAGTCCCAGGACACCGGGTCGGTGTTCACCTTGGGGTTGGCCGGGGTCGCGAACACGCCGTGCAGGGATGCGGCGCCGCAGGTCACGGTGAAGCCCCGACTGTCGGTGCTGACGCTCCTGTTGCCCGGGGGCTGGAACAGCCACAGCCGCTTGGCGTCCTTGCCGCCATCGATCCTGTCCACCACGACGAACAGGCACGGGGCGCCCGACTGGCCGCTGAAGTCGAACGCAAGGGATCGCATGCCGGTGATGCCGGACGGCTCGGGCAGTTTCTCTCCATTCTGGGGTAGTACGGGATAGCGGAGATGGCCGAAGTGGGTGGTCCAGTAGCGGCCACGGCGCTCGTAAACTTCATTGAGGTCCACGCTCAACACCATGGTCTTGTCGTCGGCCTCGAAGCAGGTCAGGTGGCCCCGGGCTCCGTCGTCCAAGTCCGCCTCGGGCAGCCAAACGATGTTCTCCTCCTGGCGCGAGCGGTAGCGGTCGGTCGGGCCGGTGGCCCATTCCTGGCCCAGGCCGAGCAGGCGGTAGGTGCCGGCGTTGGCGCCGCTCCAGCCGCTGATGCCCTGGTGCTTCAAGGCCACCTGGGCGATGAAGGCGTCCGGGCCCCAGCCGCTGCGAATGACATAGTAGCCCAGGCCCGGGGCCTCCCAGACTCGCGGCAACCTGGTGCCGACGGGCGCCGGCTTCAGGCCCAGCGGATAGCTGAGGAACGCCCGCACCGGATCCTCCTTGAGCACCTCGACCGGCAAGGCGGGGTCGGCAACCTTCATCTCGTTGTGCCAGGCGGTGAGCAGCTCCGGTTTCCATTCCTCCTTGAGGACAGGGAACAACGCGGCAAAGTAGTTCCCGCCGATGCGGGTGGTGCCGGTGATGTCCTGCGGGCCGCCGATGATCTTGCGCGGAATGTAGTCGGGGTACTCGTGGTACGGGGTCAGGTCATACCCCGTCACCCGGCGGTAGATCGGCCAGAGCTGTGCGTGGCCGGAACTGGCATCCTCCGAGTAATGGCCGGATTCGCCCTGGAAGCCGCCCCGTCCGACGGCGTCGGAGCAGTGCAACGTGCTGGTGAAGCGCGCCAGGCGCAACATGCGGGCGAAGGCCGGGTCGCCGCCGCCGGTGCGTTTCCAGGTCTCCAGCATGGCGCCGTAGGTCCGCAGGCGGGTCTGGTACTGGGCGCGGATCTGGTCGGACCTGGCCGCCCAGTTCTTCACGTCAGCCGGCGTCGCCACGCGCAGGCTCGGGGCGATCGCGTCCCATTTCATGCGCCACTGCACCAGGCACATGAGCGGGTAGAGGCCCTTTTCGAGCTTCACTACCTGGCCGTCCGCCAGCAGTTTCCCCGCCAACGACATCTGCGCCAGGTTCGAGCGCGAGACCGGGCAGCCCACCGTGAACTGCCCCGGCTCTTTCACCTCGACCACGGTGTAGATCGCCATGGTGAAGGGTTCCTTGGCCTTGCCCGTGGCGTTGGCCTCGATCAGGTGCCCCACCTTCAGGCCGCCGACCGCCGAGGCCGACGTGTTCGCCGGCGGCATCTTGCCGAAGGCAAGCGGGAAATCGCCCACTTTCACCCTGGTGCCCGGACGGGGATTGATCGCCTCCAGCCCGTAAAACACCTCGCGCGGATCGTCCGGGGTGACGCGGCGGAGCGCCTCGGTCTGCAACCAGACGGCCGGCGACTTGCCCGGCGTCAATTCGACCACGGGCACGCCGTCGGCGGGTTGGAAATCCCTGGCCGGCGGCAGGGTCTCCTCCAGGAAAGGCGGACTCGGCTCCTTGGGCGCCGCCGACGCCTCGTCGAACAGCGCCAGGCCGCTCAGGGTCAGGCCCGAATACACGTTGGCCGTATGGTTGCTGACCGGGTGCCAGTTTGCGCCGGGGCCCATGTTCTCGGGCGCGAAATAGATCTGGAAGGTGAGGTCCGACAGCCACCCGCGATAGCGGGACTTGAAATCATCGGACAGCGCGTCGTAGCAGAGGTCGTAGACCAGGGCGAGTTGATCCAGCCTCCCCCACATGGCCATCATGGGCACGAAGGGACTGCCGGGCGGCTTGGCGCCGCCGAGGTACAGCTCGGCCTCGGCCTGGGCCTTGACGGCCCATGCCTTTTCGCCGGTCAGTTGGTAGAGCAATCCGAGCGCGGCCGGGCTCCCGTGCGCCTCGATCCTTCTGATCGCCGCCTGCCCGAAGGGGGTCTTGGCCTTCTCGCGCAAAGCGGGCAGATCGCTCTTGCGCAGGAGCAGGCGCGGGTGTTCCTGCGGAGCCAGCGGCACGAAGTCCTTGGCCGGTTCGGGTGCATAGGCCGTGCCGGCTACCTTGCCGCTCACCTCCTGGCCGTTGTACTTGCCCGCGTGGGTGCCGCTGAGCCGGCCGTCGGCTTCCCGCTTCAGGGTGACGGTGTACTCGCCCTGACCGCCGGGGATGAATTTGTCCGGCGTGATGTCGGTGCCGATCTTCAGCGTGATGGTGTCGCCGGCGATTTTGGCCTCCTTTACCGCGCCCTTGTGGTAGCCCATGTTGTAGTTGCGCGATACGCCGTAGATGGTGCTCCAATGGTCGCCGACCTGTTCGAGGTCGAGCACGATCTCGCGGACGTCCTTCGGGTTTCCCCGGGCGAACATTGCCGAATCGAGCACCAGTTGGTAGTACACCGGCGTGACGGGCGACGCCGCCGGAGCACCGGCCGCCGCCGGCGCCAGGGAGGCGGAGAGACACAACAACGCTGTCATCACCGTCGCATGTCGCATGTTCTGATTCCTCTTTTCTTGAAGCGGCCGATGTCAAGGGCGGTCTTCGGCGGCCAGGCTGGCGCAGACCAGTTCCCGGTCATTGCGGGCAAAGACGTGCCTATAGGCGTAGGCGGGATGCGACCAGCAGACACCCCCCCGCTGGCCCAACTGCGCGGTCGTCGGCTCGATCAGCTTCGCCCGGCTGATCTCGTGAAACCCCTGCGGGGAAAGCGTGCCGATGACCAACTCGCCGCGCTCATTGAACATCCACACCCGAGGGCCGTTGCGGACCATGTGGATGGTGGCCCAGCGTGCCTTGGGCACCGCGGTCAAGTCTTGCCAAAGGCGGTCTCCGGTCCGCGCATCCAGGCACCGCAGCTCGCCATAGCTGTCCACGCCGTAGACGTAATCGCCTTCCATGATCGGCGTGCTGATCATGGCGTGCAGCGCGTCCGTCTCCCGTTCGCTCGTCCCCTGCCGCCGCCAGATTTTCTCGACCCGCGGCTCGTCCTGCCGCAGTTTGAGCATGAGAGAGCCGTCGAAGAACCCCGTCAGGAAGAGTCGATCGCCAGAGACGACCGGGGTGGGGACGTTGATGATCATTCGAGCCGGCGGGAAGGGGTACTTCCAAAGAACTTCGCCGGAGCCGGGATCCAGGCCGACCACGTTGTTGCCCGTCCAACAGACCAACACCCGTCGCCCGGCCTGCCGGAGGATGATCGGGGCCGAATAGGATGCCTGGTCGTCCAGGGCCCGCCACCGCTCGGCGCCGGTCTTCTTGTCCAGGGCCACCAGGCAGGCGTGCTCGGCGCCGAGTTGGACAATCACCAGCTCGCCGTCGACCAATGGCGCCGCGGCTATGCCCCAG
>JBEKCP010000288.1:0-7619 GCA_050014815.1 Thermoguttaceae bacterium
GGAAAAGCAGCTTCATTGGATGACGCTGGAAATGGAGATGTCCAACCTTGGAAAACCTGACGACAATTGGGACACGATCGCGCCGGAGGTAGTGGTAAAGAAGTTCGCCCGAATCCCCGGCGATTTGCACTCTTGGGTGCCTTCGGGGGGGACGGATAATCGCGGTCCAGAGGAGTGGGCTTATCTCCAGGGTCTTCGGACGCGCAGCGGCACGCTGGGCGTGCTCCAATGGTCAGGAGGGGGCAATGCGGCCAAAGGGGTCAAGATCCGGTACAGGTTAGTCGAGGTCAGTTCCACGAATTCGCCTATCGGGGAAGCCGCCCAGCCGTCCGCATTTCACACGACAACCATCACGCGCGGCGATATTCGGCAAGCGATTAGCGCAGCCGGAACGCTTGAGCCCGGCGAGGTGATCGACGTCGCCGCGCAAGTGGCGGGCACGATCGCCAGTTTGGGCCCCGATCCGCGCGGCGCGTCGGATCCGAGCTACAAAGACAAGTTCATCGACTACGTCTCGCCGGTCGCCGAGGGAACCGTGCTGGCGCGCATCGACGATACGCTTTACAAGGTCCGCGTCGAGCAGCAGGAGGCCAACGTGAAGCGTGCCGAGGCCGAGTTGGCGGTGGTGCAAGCCAAGGCCAAGGGCGGAGACGCCGAAGCCGAGGCATCCGTGGCGGTAGCCGAAGCGGCCGTTGCCCAAACCAAGGCCGTGCTGAAAGAAGCCCAAATCAACCTCGATCGCGCGACGATCAAGTCGCCGGTCAAGGGCGTCGTGCTCGACCGCCGGGTAAACGTCGGCCAGGTCGTGGACCCCGGCCGCAGCCTGTTCCTGATCGCCAAAGATACGGGGAAGACGCAGGTCTGGGCGCAGGTCAACGAGGCCGACATCGGCCCGATCCACAAGGGCATGGAAGCGAGCGTCACGTTCGATGCCTTTCCCAAAGAGGCTTTCCAAGGCGCCGTCGCACAAATCCGGGAAAACACAACGATGACCCAAGACGTGGTCTACTACACTGTCGTTGTCGATGTTGATAATCGCGCGCGAAAACTCCTTCCCTACCTGACGGCGAACGTTCAGTTCCAAGTGGCCAAGCGACCCAATGTGCTTCGGGTCCGCAACACCGCGCTGCGGTGGAAGCCGACGCCGGACCTGGTGGCCCCCGAGGCCCGCCCGGCGGTCGCGGCCGCGATAACGCCCCTCTGGGCGATCGCCCCGGACGGGAAACACGTGCGGCCCGTCGTGGTCCAAATCGGCCTGACTGACGGGACGATGACGGAGCTGAGCGGCACGGAGGTGAAGGAAGGGCTGGAAGTAGTGGACGGGCAGGCCGCGCAGTCGTCCCAGGGCCCGCGACTCCAGTTCCGGCTCGTCGCGGAGGCCGCCGACGCCAATGCCGAGACGTTGCCCGGCGTTGACAGCAAAGAATCCTTCCGGCTTGGTCGCGAGGTGCTGCTGGATCAGTCGGCCGTCGCTTCCGCGAGCGTTTCCACGGCGGCTGACGGCCATCCGCAGATCAACCTGACGTTCACCAAGGCAGCCGCGGAGAAGTTTGCCGCGCTCACCACCAAGAACATCGGGAAGAAGCTCGCCATCGTGTTCGACGGCAAGGTGCTCCAGGCGCCGGTGATCCGCAATGCGATCGTCGACGGCCGGGCCGTGATCACCGGCAGGTTCACCTTGCCCGGCATCCTCGAAGCAATTCAGGGCAACCTGAAGGGAGACAATACCCTCGCCGATCCCCTGAAGTCGGCCCGTGCCGCCCAGATGCGGACCATCATCCTGGCCGGGCTCGAATATGCGACGGAGCATCCCGAGTGGCCCGACAACCTGGACGACCTGGCGCCCAAGTACCTCGACGCCGGCAAGATCGATCTCGGCCAGTTCGTCTACCACAATATAACCCGAGACCGGCCGGAAAAAAACCCGCAGGAGGTGATCGTGTTAGCGGAGAAGGAGCCGGCCTTTGCCGGCGGCCAACTGGTCGGTTTTGCGGACGGGTACATCGAGTTCATCCGGGATCCGGAACGATTGAAGCACCTTTGGCCCAAGGAGCCGGAGTGAGGTAGTTCCTCGTCCGTCTGCCCATGTTCGGCGGAAAGGAGATAGGCTATGTACGCGGGACTTAGCGTCCGAAAACGATCTTCCAGGACTGTCTGCGGTTTGCCGCTTTACGATATCGCCCTCGGGCCAAACCCGGCAACGGGAGAGGTGCGCGGTCATGCGCGGGGCATTATCGCTATTGGTGATGTTGCCACTGGCTGGTTGGCATTGGGAGGCGTAGCAAGGGGCATCGTTGCTTTCGGCGGCGCGGCCGTGGGGCTGGTTGCCTCCGGTGGAGTTGCGTTGGGGTTGATTTCCGCCGCCGGTTTGGCAGTGGGCGGACTTGCGATCGGCGGTGCAGCCCTGGGAGGCATTGCCATTGGCGGCGGGGCGGTCGGAATCGTGGCGATCGGAGGCGGCGCGGTAGGTTTCTACGCTTGGGGAGGCGGCGCGTGGGGCAAATATGTTGTCAGCGCAATGGAACGCAGCCCCGAAGCCGTTGAGTTCTTCAAGCAGTGGATTCCGCGGCTAGGCGGCAAGTGATGTGGCACGCCGGCGGCCAGCTTGTCGGTTTTGCCGACGGGTACGTCGAGTTCACCACCCATACTACATCAAGTGATAAAGGAGACCACGCATGTCACGCATCTGGTTTAGTGTTGTTGTGATGCTTGGGCTGGCGGCCTGCACGGCAAGAGCACAGGAGTCCGACCAGCCCGTACGGCTGCCTGCGCGCCAGCCGGAGACGGCCCGCACGGTGGAGAAGCCGGAGCCGCGCGCGGTTCGCCCTTCGCCGGTCAGGGCCTCCACGCCGCAGCCGGCCGCCGACGCCCCGAATCCTCCGGGTTCGGCGCATAACTCACCCGAGGCGGTGCCCGTCGTGCTCAGCCAAGACGGCGAGCAACGGCATGCCCGAGTGGTCCAGCACTTGAAGGCAGTCCCGGCCGTCGATCTTGCCAACACGATGGTGGGTCTGCTGCGGGCCGAGGGCCGGCAGAGCGCTTCGCATCGCAGCGTGGTGATCGTGCCCGACAAAATCAGCAACAGCCTGGTCATCAGCGGCCCGCCCGACGCCGTCGACGAAGTGCAGAAACTGGCCGAGCAGTTGGACCACAGGGCGGTCATGGTCCGGGTGGAACTGGTCCTGGTCGATGTTCCCTTTGGCGGCAAGGGCGGTGTGCCCAAGCCGGATGCGAAGCGAACCGCAGCACTTCGAGCCGAGGCGCTTCGTCCCGATGCCCTGCCGGAGCAGTCGGAGATTCTGGCGCGGGCCGAGTTGACGACCCTCGAGAACCAGTCCGCCTTTCTCAGGATGGGCCGCCGCGAGCCACGCGTCACGGGAAGCAACATGTCGCAAGCGGGCATGGTCAACAGCGTCACGTTCGAGAACGTGGGGACGACGATCCGCATTACGCCGCGCGTCGGCGACGATCGAACGGTCGTCATGCAGGTCGATGTGGAAGACTCCAGGCCCGGGCCGCCCGAGGAGGGGGTGGTCATTTCGGTGCCCGCCAAGGGCGAGCCGCTCCGCACTCCGAACGTCGAGACGCTCATGACGCAGACGACCGTACAGATCGCGGACGGCAAGACGGTCAGCATCGGCGGCAGTCAGGACGCAAAGTCCGGCAAGCAGCGCATGATCCTGATCACGCCGCACGTCCT
Source organism: Thermoguttaceae bacterium (assembly GCA_050014815.1). Lineage (GTDB taxonomy): Bacteria > Planctomycetota > Planctomycetia > Pirellulales > Thermoguttaceae > JBEKCP01. The sequence continues at coordinate 3,701 of JBEKCP010000288.1, forward strand.
GTCCATGAGCGAAGGACATTAGCATTGCAAATCAAGGCAGATGGAATTGAAGTGGCCGTGATGGTTTTACCCGATTATCGATCCTTTGTCCGCGTTTCAAGGAGATTGCCATGACTCGACGATTCGCTGTTGTTGTGTTGCCGTGGGCGTGCCTGGTGTTGTTGGCGGCGGCGCCGGCCCGGGCGGCGGAAAACGTGTTGAAGCTGGTGCCCGACTCGGCGCTCGGGTTCCTGCTCGTGAACCGGCCGGCCGAGGTGGACGGCAAGCTCCAGGAGTTGGGCCGCCAGATGCAGCTCCCCGTGCCGAGCCTGCTGGCGAAGATCAAGCAGGCGGGCGGGATCGCAGAGGGATTTGACGAGAAGGGAACGGCGGCCTTGTTGCTGTTGCCGCCGGAGGATACCCGCTTGGGGGTGCCGATCATCCTGGTCCCGGTCACGGACTACGGCAAGTTCATCGCCCAGTTCAACCCGGGCGAGGCCGAGGCGGGGCTGACCAAGATCGAAGTCCGCGGCGCCCCGGTGTGGGCCCGAAGCATCGGCGGCTACGCGGCGCTGACCTGTGGGGGAGTTAGCAAGACGGTAACGGGCTTGATGGGCTTGAAGCTTGCCGGCGAGGTTCCGGCCGGACTGGCGCCGCTCGAAGCGTGGCTGACGGAAAACGACTTCGCCGCGGTCATTACCCGCCCGGGAATCAAGATCGTGTCGGCCAAGGCGCAGGAAGGGATTAGCCGGATGAAAGCCACCTTCGCCAAACTGGGTGAGACTGGGAAAACGAAGCAGATGGCCGGACGGATGAAGCAGGCGGTGGCGGGGCTGGAGGTGTACGTCAAGCTGCTCCAGGCCCTGGAGAGGGAAGTCTCGCTCTGCGGGCTGGGCGCCCGGCTCGACAAGCAGGGCGCTCTGCGCGCGACCAGCCGCACGCGGATGGTCGCCGGCGGAAAATGGGCGCAGCTCGTCGCGCCGATACAACCGGCCAAGGAGGACCCCCTGACCGGGCTGCCCGCCGGGCCCTACGTCATGGCCGGCGGCGGGGTCGTCCCGCCAGGCACGTGGGAGGCCGTGATGCGATTCTCCGTCGACATGATGAAAGCCATGCCGGACCTCTACGGATTGAGCGACGAGCAGGCCGATAAGCTGCAGCACTCGATCAAGTTGTCGATGCTCAAGCAGATCCGCAGCACCTCGATGGTGTGGGGAGTGGGCCAGAGCGGGGCGCCGATGTTTGCCGGCATGGTCGGCGTGATGCGCGTCGATGACACCGCGAAGTTCATGGCCGATTACGAGCAGTATTTCAAGGAGTACAACGAGGTCGTCAAGCAGGCGAAAAGTCCGTTCCTGCAACCCGGCGAGGTCGAAAAGATCGCGATCGGCGGTGTGCCCGCCCTGCAAATCACGATAAAGATTCCGTCTCCCCCGGGCAGCCAACCGGCCCAGATCGCCCGGGTGATGGAATTCATGTTTGGGCCCGGCGGGAAGGTTGTCCTCTGGTTGGCGGCGGCCGACGGGCATACGGTCGTCTTCGGCTACAACAAGCGGGCCGTGCAGGAGGCGATGGACGCGATCAAGCAAGGCCGCCCGGGCTTGTGGCAGGACGCGGACCTGGCGAAGACCGCCGCCTTGCTGCCGCCCGGCGCCCCGCTGGTCGGCTACCTCAGCCCCAAGGGACCGATCGAGTTTGTCAAGCGGATCGCGATGGCGGTGCCTCCCGGGGCGAAAACGCCCGAGTACCCGAAACATCTCGCGTTCCTTGTTGATTTCCCCGCGACGCCTCCCATCGGGCTGGCGATAACGACGGCGCCCGGCGAGCTGCAAACGCACATGGTTGTTCCGCCCGAGGTCTTCAAGGCGGCCGCCGGCGTTTACTTGCGCACAGTCAAAGGCGAAGGCGGCGCTTTCCCGCAGAAATAAGAAAGGATATCCACACATGGATTCGCCATTGCAAGCCATTCTCTTCTGGATTGCGGTCACACTCGCACCGCCCGACACGTCGCAGATTCTCGTCAAAGGGCCCGACGAAGCTTGGGCCTGGACGAAACAAGCGTCGGGCTGGAGTTCGTCGGACGACCGGTCCGTCTGGGTCGCGGAAGGAACCACCGTGACCAGGTCCATCCGGGGAGAAGAGAAGCCGGTCAAGGAAGACGTCGGGCGATTCGTCAAGGGCGTCAAGGACCACGATTGGAAGAAGTCGGCCAGCCTGAAGTTGGAGCCGAACGCCTCGCTGGCCAAAGAGGGCGAGACGTATGTCTACACACTCGAGGAGGGAACCGCTACGGCCAAGCGGTATGACATCCGCTTTCGACGCAACCCGGCGGCGGCGGAGTTGAAGGCAGCCGGCGACGCGCCGGCCGGGCAGGTGCTGATCTACGAACTCGACCTCAGTTCGCTCGCCAGCACGCTGCCGGATCTCGATGGGCTTCTGAAGGCGATCGACCGGCGGCTGGACACATTAAAGAAGGGGGAGAAGGTTGCACGGGTTCGGCAACTCCCCGACAGTACCCGCATCGAAGTCGCGCTGTTGGGCAACGTGGACCGGCAGCGGGTCGAGCGGCTCCTGGCGCGGCCGGGCACGTTGGAGTTCCGCGTCCTGGCCGACAAGCGGAAAGACAAGGCGGTCATCGAGCAGGCCCAAAAAGATCCGTCCAAGGCCGAGGTGCTGGATGCCGCCGGCAAGCGGTTGGCCTGGTGGGTGCCGGTGCGGACCAGGGAGGCAAAAGGTTTGGCGGCTTATATCGACGCCTCTTGGCTCACCAGGAAGGGGGCCCGTGACGAAGACAAGGATGTCCTCGTCGTCGCCGATCCGTACAACGTCACCGGCGAATACCTTACGAAGGCCGAGGCCGCGACCGACAACAACGGCCATCCCTGCGTCGGTTTCACGTTCAATGATGCCGGCGGACAACTCTTCGCCAAGCTGACCGGCGATCACCTGCCGGACAAGTCGGGCCACGTTACCTACAAGCTGGGCATCATCCTTGACGGCGAGCTTTATTCCGCCCCGTTTATCCAGAGCGTGATCTCCAACCGGGGCCAGATCACCGGCAATTTCACGAAGGCGGAAGTGGCCGAGATCGTCGACGCCTTGAATCTGGGCAGCCTGCCGCTCCGGCTCCGCCTCGTCGAGAACCCGACGATCAGGCGCGCCCGCTGTCTCAATCCCGGCACTCGCGTGGGCACTGTCGCCTGCTCGCCCGACGGGAAGTTGATCGCCGTGGGCAACACGACACCGACGATGATCATGATGACCACGGGGCGCAGCAGGCTGGCCGACAACTGGCAGCCGACCGTAAAAATCCTCGACGCCGAGACGGGCAAGATGGTCGTCTCGCTCAAGCTCACCGCCAACGAGGAAGACACCGTGCTCGCCGCGACCGAGCGGGTCTCCCATTTCGAGGTAACGGCCCTCGCGTTCTCGCCCGATGGGAACGTGGTGGCCGTCGGGACCAGCATCGGTCAGGTCAAACTGTTCAACGCGCGGACCGGCGAGCTGGTGCGGTCGCTGGACGATGAAAAGGCGAAGCTGTCGGACAAGAAGACCCCGGAGAACTGGAAGTCGCTCAGGCGGACGATGGGGAGCGTCGCGTCGTTGGCCTTTTCGCCCGACGGCAGCCTGTTGGCCGCGTGCGGCCGCTCGTTTGACGACTTCTCCAGCGCCTTCGACGGCGTCGAGCGGTTGGGCGAGTTGAGCACAGGCCCCGGCCGGCTGAAGGTATGGGAAGTCAAAACCGGGACGCTCAAACATGATCTGGCCGGGCATAGCCACGCAACCGCGGTCGCCTTTTCTCCCGACGGAAGCCTCTTGGCAAGTACCGGACGATGGATGACCGCCACGGACCACGACGGGACCGGCGTGATCCTATGGAATCCCCAGAGCGGCGTGAAGCTTCGAACCATTGAGGTACTGGCGAACGGCGGCACGCATG